>CAYHTH010000007.1:0-19310 GCA_964359525.1 uncultured Methanosarcinales archaeon
AATTTTGTTTTTTTAATATTGAATTTTGAGTGAATAATAATAAAAAATTTGTATTCTAAATCAGCCAAACAACCAGATACCCAACAAAGCAGCCCAAGCTTAAAACCGGCATTGCGGGATAGAATTTGTTCTGCTGGCCTTTCATTAAAAGAATAAAAAGCGCAATTGTAACAAAAACCGGGATTATTAGAGTTTTCAAAAATCCAATCAAGAATGTGTCCTGAAGCATGAGGGCCTTCATAACAACTCCTGCAAATATCAAAGTAAATCCAATGTCCCCGCCGCCCAAAACAGCGACTGATTGCTTATGAGTTTTTTTATTTGCAGTTTTTTCTGTTTTTGTTTTAGGCGGCATTCGAGACTTAACCGAAATTCTGCCCCTTTCATAAGGTATGAGCAAGCCGGCAAATATTTTTGAACTGGATTGAAACTCGGCAAGCTTTACCATGTGCTTTGTCTTGAAAACGGCAATGAAATCGTAGATTGAAATTACAATCAGCAGCATGACGGCTGCAAAAATATTAATAATCGGAACAAATATTGCAGCCAGGCCGCCGTAAATAAATATCTCCGAAAGATTCTGCAGGATAATGTTCGGCCTGTATAGCTTTAAGGCAGACATTACAAGCCCAATAATTACTGCAACAATCGTATTTATGAATGCGGAAAATGCAATTGATAGTGTAATCCAAACTGTAATAAAAAACCAAAACTTCCAGAAGTCTTGCATTGTTAATTTAAATTTCCATATTAAAAATCCAACCAGCAAATCGATAATTAGGTATAGCGCTAAAATAGTGTAATCCTTGGACAAGAACAAGCTGGCGTAGCCGATTATTCTTAAAATGCCAAGGTAGAGCCACAGCTTAAAAAGCGAAGTTTCCCTGAATTTAATAAGGAGCAAAATCAATGAAGTGCCTACTAAAATAGCAATCACAATATAGATAAAAGAGTATGACTGATTTTCTACCTGCGGCCTTTCAAGATTGTACGGCAGCGGCTTGTATACAATCTCTTTTGCTTCAACAGTTTTTTTGTGGTCAATGTATTGATTAACTATCATCAGCCCAACAACCTGCGCCAAGAAGAAGAAAGCCACCAAAGCTAGTGTAACTTTTAATGTGTGTTTCATTTCCTAAGTGCCAAATACTTGCGGATTTAATAATTTATGTTTTTAGGGATAGTATTTAATCTTCGGCAGGTTTATATATGAGTTCTTCTCCGAAACTTAAGAGGTGATGTTTATGTCTGTAAAGTGTATTTTCTGCAAAAATTCTATCGGCATCGTAAAGGCTGGCTTTCGCTACAACAATTCTGGAAAAAAGCAAAGGTACAGGTGCAATAAATGTGAAAGTCTTTTTGTTCCTAATGATGGTTTCTGGAAAATGAAACACAAGCCAGAAATAATTGCGGAAGCGTTAAGTTGTAGGAAAAGAGGCATGCCTTACAATCAAGTAAGCAAGCACTTCAAAGAATATGACAGAGCAAATATTTGCTCTGCAACTGCTTACAATTGGGTCAAGAAATATGGAAGAGTGTTAAGGGATTATAGCATGAAACAAATTCCAGATTTGAGCGGTAAAATAAGCATTGATGAGTTTGTAAGCAAAATAAAAAAAAATAAAGTTCTATAGATGGGTAATCAAAGACAGAAAAAGAAAATTTAGGATTAACGCTTTCTCGTCGAGAAAGCGCAGTTATGAGCAAGGCGCAAAGAAGGTTTACAAAGATATTAAGAAAAGAAGCTATAGCCAATTTCTTAAAGCAAAAGAGAAAGGCAAACCTTTCAATTGTAAACAGCCACCAGTCAGAGACATGGTGGCTTTTAGCTGGCGTAGCTGCTTAACGTCATTTGACTGTTTCTCTCGCCGTACTTCTGCTTCTTTATGTAATTGATCGTGTTTTCCAAATTTCTAGGAGAGCCAATGTAGTAGCTTGGGTTCCAGAAGCCCGAGTCCCAAAAATATTTTTTCTTGGCTTCTGGAAAAAATTCAAAGAATTTTTTCGCTGTGTATCCTTTAAGCAGTTTGGCAACTTCGTCCCTGCTGTACATTCCAATGTCGGCCATGAAGTGCACGTGATTGTCATCAAAGCCGATCTCGCCTGTGGGAATTTCATTGTTGTATGCTGCTTCCAGCAGCAGAATTCTCGTGCCTTCCCTGTAGATTTCATCGTCGAAAATTTTGTGACAGTACTTGATTTTGAACATGCTGTGCATCCATGCTTCGCCGACTGCAGAGCTGTATCTGGCTGGGTTTTCTTTTCTCATGTTTAATACCTCACAGAAAGTTTTTTATTCTTGCTCTGCATAGCTAACGCTATGCAAAGTTGTTGATGGGCAGAGCTTGGTTCGAAGCCTGCCTTTTATTTCTTTAATTTCAAACTAGAAATAGTTTTTGTTCTGTGCTCAGTTTACCCACTAGTCATAGACACAGTGGAACTGACGTTGTAGATTTAATTAATTGTATTTTGAATTAATTTATTTTTATTAATTATCCTAATTCATTGCGCAAAACCGAAATATACTCGCTCTTGGCACTAGTGATTTCGTTTTTTATTACATAAAAACCGAAAAAAAGAAAAACAGGAGGTTAAATAAGGTTAGTAATGAGAAAGGTGAAACAGTGAAAGAAGACAAAAAGGAAAGGAAGAAGCCAAAAGAAAGCAAATTGAAGAAGAGCGCAAAAGGAAGGAAGAAGGAGCAAGAAAAAAGAAAAGAAGAAGAAATAAGAGAGCAGAAATTTGAACTCATAAAACAATTTGAGCTGAAGTTAAGCAAAAACAAGGAGTCTGACCAGAAACTTACAGCTGAGCTTAATAACCTTGAATCAGAAAAAAGAATCACCTTAAACAAACTGAACGAGGTTGAGCTGCAGATACAGGATGTACACCGCGAAATAGAAGAAAAATCAATACTGCTCGATAAATTTCTGCACCAGAAAGGCGCATTAATCCAAAGCCACCAGATGGAAATTGAAAGCCGCTATAAAAAACAGAAAGAGCTAAAGCAGCAGCATGACGAAAAAGCGGTAAAACTCAGGCAAGAGCTGGCAGAAAAAGAAGCAAGAATGATGAATGAAATGCAACAGGAACTCAGCAAGCTGAGCCCCGACAAAAGAAAAACTGCCGAACATTGGAAAAAACTTGAGATAAAAGCTAAGCTTGAAGAGCAGAAAACCCAAACAGAGCTTAAAAGCCCTGACAAATCTGAAAATTATAAGCAAAAGGAAGAAGAAAACTATAAGGGGAAACTAGAAGAGCTGAATAATAACGAGCACAACCTAAAAAGAGTCATTGCTGGGCTGAAAAATCAGATTAAGGCCTTAAGGCTCGAAAAGAAAAATTCTCCGGACAACATGGCGGACAAGGAAAACAGAATACAGATGATAAGGAAAAAACTTGAAATACTGGACAAGAAAAGAGAGCAAATCAATAAGGAACTGGCAATCGCAAATTTAGGATTGTCAAAATTAAGGCTGGACTATTTTAAAAATATGTTTTTTACTATCCTGGACAAAAGGGAAAAACTGAGAGAACAGAAATATAAAGAAAAAGCAAGAAAGGATGATGAAAAAAGAAAGATGGAGATAGAGCTGCAGAAGCAGAAAGACAGGGAAGAAAAATTAAGAAAAATAGATGAAGAAAGAAAGAAGGAAGAAGAAAAAAGGATTAAAGGTGAAAACAGGCGTGCTGAAAAAGAGGAAAAATTAAGATTGCTTGAAGAAAAGAAGAGGCAAAAAGAAACTGAACGGCAAAGAGTGCCTTATGCAGCAGAAGCAAAAGAACAGATAAAAGAAAAAAAACCGGAAGCCGGAACAAAAGAAAAGATTATAAAAAATCTTGCCGGCAGGAGCAGAGATTTCGAGAAGTGCTTTAATCTTCTGGAAAGCGCAAGAAAAGAGATTATCACAAACAAAAACAGGGCGAAAGAGTTATACGCCAAAGCAAGAGAGATTTATGTTGGATTGGACTATCATGAGAAAAAAGAAATATATAATGAATTAATGGATCTGTATAATGAATTATTAAAATAGATTTATCTTAAAGAATCTTCAATCGGTTTCTTAATTTTTGATTTCTGGGCTTCTTTCTGCAAATCAACTCCCAACTCCTGCAAATTTTTGATATGCATCTGCATAAGCTGCTCAACTATGGAAAGTATCTTTAGCATTTCTTCCCTTTCCTTTGCAAGAGTTGTCAAAGCGCCTTTATGAAAGCCGATTTGCTCGTCCCTGCTTACCTCGCTTTTCGCCATGGGTTCTGATAAAAATATTTAGTATTTAATTGTTTCTAAATTTTAGTAAAAGACACAAATTGTACGGCATGCATAATGTTTTTTACTAATTAGAAAATGGCAACTATTGCCCATGAATTATTGCCGTTTTCTATTTATTTCTTTGCCACATAAATCTAAACATTTTTAAAAAAGAGAGTAATAATAATATTATGACGCAGGTTTTGGGTATTGTTAAAGAAGGCAAGTTAATTCCGGAAGATTTGTGGATTAAATTCATCAGCGGAATGCAGAATGAGTTTGACAGCCTTGAAACTAATAATGAAAGGGCCAAAAGGGAGGTTGCTAAATCTGTTGTAGATGCAGTTAAGAAAAGAGTTGTGCCTAAATTTGGAATATTATTTTCCGGCGGAGTGGACAGCTCGTTAATATCATTCATCTCCAAGCAGTTTAAATGTAACTTTACCTGCTACACAGTCGGGATTGAAGGCTCTGACGACATAATATGGGCGCAGCAGGTTGCAAAAGAATATAATTTTAATTTCAAGTATAAAATTTTAACACTGGATGAATTTGAAATTGTTTTAAAAGAAACTATAAAGATTCTGAATGGAGCGGATATTGTGAAAGCAAGTGTAGGCTCTGTTTTGTATGCTGCCGGTAAAATTGCAGTTGCTGATGGCAACAATATTTTGTTTGGTGGGTTAGGAAGCGAGGAGATATTTGCGGGCTATAAGCGGCATGAAGATGTTCTTGGAAAAAATAATTTTGAAGCCCTGCATAATGAATGCTGGAACGGCCTTAGGAATATGTGGAAAAGAGACTTGGTGCGGGATTTCACGATAGCAAAAAAACTTGGGCTTGAGCTGAGAACTCCATTTTTAGACAAGGATTTGATTAAGGTTGCAATGAATGTTCATCCGATGCTTAAGATTGACAAAGATAACAAAAAAATAATTTTGAGAGAGGCTGCTGAGTTTCTCGGACTCAAGAAAGAGTTTGCATGGCGAAAGAAGCAGGCTGCGCAGTACGGAAGCAATTTTGTAAATGGAATTGAGAAATTAGCCAGAAGAAAAGGGTTTAAGATGAAGAAGGATTACTTGCAGAGCTTGTTGAAATAATAAAATGCAATACGAATTCCATGCTTATGGGCATCAGAACATTCTTGGAACACATAAAACTACGCTTGAATTTACAAAAGATGAAAATTTAACTTTAAAAGGAGACTGCATTGTTGGTGTTAAGGCTGATTTTGAATTAAAAGAAATAAAAAAATTCATTAAGAAAATAAAAAATAAAAAAATAACAATTACAATTCAAACTTCTGATGGGAAAATAAAAGATAAATTAGAGGCAGAAATAAATCCTGAATTCAATGGTAAAAAGGAAATCGTCATAAGAAAGGCGGATTTCATTTCAGACAGAACTCTGGCAATAAAAGCAAATAAGGCTGCTTTTGAGTTAAAAAAAGGATTGATTGAGTGTTTAAAATCAAAAGAAGGCGAAATAACTATAATTATGGAAAATAAAGTCTATTAATTTCTCTGAATCTGCGGTTTATACAGATTATATAAAGTTACAACTAAAAAGAGATAAATTTTTAAAGCAGTAATACAAAGTAATCTTTGGGGTGGAGTTAAGTTCTTTAGAAAAAGAGGGGTGATGAGATAGGGGAATATACTAGATATAGAGACAAAATGGCACTAAGAAGAGAATATCCGGCAGATTATAATCGTAGAAGAGATTTGGGCTATTCAATATCTAAACAAATAGGAAGTGGAAGAATTGCTGAGCCCCAGGATATTGAAACCGTTTTTGGCCCTGAGTCACTGGGTCCATATTATTTTCAGCATGCTTTGCTGCGCACCAGAAAAAGAAGAAGGGATGGAAAGCCACTGCCAAGGCATTCTTTCGATGCTGCTTTCAAGTCTTTTTATAGATATAAAAAATCAGGTTACCTATTAAAATCTCCCGTTGAAACTCCTGCAACTCTTGTTCATGATGTGGGTGAAGATTTTGGAGAAGACCTTATCGGAGCAATGGCCGTAAATGATGCGATAGACTATTTATTCGGACCTGCAGTCGGAAGAATTGCGACTGCTGTAACAAGCGGGAACGGCTTAATTCTAAAATCGCTAGACCGCATGGTTGAGCAAATGGACCCTCAAATGAAGTCTGAAATTGATCAATATGTAGTAAAAGGTATGCTAGAAAAATTAAAACCCGAAGGAGCCGCATTTACTTCTGATGATATTCTAGGGAATTATAATAAAATGATTGATGCGTTAGAGCGTTTTAGAAATTACGTTTTAAGAAGAGCCAGTTATCTTGGAGATGCCTCACAAGCAAGAATTAGCGGCATAGTTGAGGATCTTGAAACTAGATTAAAAACAAGAATAGAAGAAGGCATTTTAGATACTGAAAGAGTAAGAGAAAGTGTTGACAGGCAATTTCAAAATGTAATATCCATAACACAAGGCAATGGTTTATTGGAGATAGATGATGCACTAAAAGGAAATGATGAAAACAGGTATCTTTTAGCTCTTAAAAAAACGTTATATGCTGATTTTATTAATACGATTGTTAATGCTGTGCTTGAGGAGTATACAAGATTTCTAGTAGATCCGCAAAGTCACCCCGATTATACAGCACCAATGATGGTTAAGCTCGCCGATTTGACAGAAACTGCCTCTAATCTTGAAGGCCAAAGTATAGACCATGTAATTAGCATATTCAGAAAAGCGAGGAGGGGAATTTGGGCTGCGCATGATTTAGCACCTCAGATAAAACCAATTGAACTTCCTGGAGACGGAGAATACCTGCGATTACAAAATGCCCGGAACTTTTTATTCTATACATTAGATTTAGGACTAAGGCCAAATTTTGTGTTTTATAAGGGAAGGGCCGCTCAGGAAACATCATTGGAAACAGAAAGAGATACATTTATGGAGATGTTAAGGAAGATGGATGAACTTAAGGCCACATTAAAAACAACGGAAGATACAGGCTTGCTATCCAGGTTTAGGGGTCGAGGGAAATATTTTTTATTTTAATCGCTTGATGGTTATGGCGGATAAAACTTTATACCGAAGGAGATTAAACAAAAATGATAGGCTCGCTTGCTGTAATGGATGGGGAATTTCAGGAGTATTTGATAAACTTTCATATAGCTATGGAAGCGTTTAGGAGAAGAGAGCCCACGCCTAAATCTGTAATGGACTATTTGTTTGAGGCAAGGGCATTGGGAATTCCTTTTACTGCCTATGGAGAGTCTGCGCAGCACAGCAAAGCAAACCTGGAAGAGCTGATGGATAGATTGTTAAGAAAGTTAAGCGGAGATAGGGAACTCAAAAGACAATCTAAGACAATCACGACTCCCGAAGGCGAGGTTCAAGTCCAGTCATATGAAAATAATCTGCAGACTACTGTCTTGTATGTCATGTCTGATATAAAAAAATTTGAGAGTTTCTGGCAAAAAAACATTGCAACCGTGGCTTCTCAAAGTGAAACCGGGAACATGGACCATCAGCGTTACAGAATTATAGTGGAGCATCCTAACGCAAGGAGATTTAGAACTGAGCGCGATTATTCCAGATTAAGTGCTGAAGAGAAAAGGAGATACGATACAAAATTAAAGCAGCAGCGGTTCAAAGGCAAGAAATTCAGGGACCTTTCACCAGATGAAAAGGAAAGGTTTCACAGAGAATTCAAAGTTGATTATGGAAACCTTACACCAGCTGAACAAGAAAAATATAGAAGCAGATTTCAAAAATTAAATGGGGAGCTTGCCTTGGGTGTTGCAAGCAGAATAGCTGGAATTGGAGGATTCAGCACCATACCAATAAAACCACATTTCATGAGCCTTGGAAGCATAAACTTAAGAGTTCAAAGACAGGTTATTGTCACTCCAAATGGAGAAAGGGTTTTAGAACTTGAGTACCTGTTAAGAACTAGCGGAGAAAACGGCGGAAATTTATTTGAAGATGTACTAAGAAGCACTGCTGGCAAAAACTATGATCACAGCAGAAGAATAGGGGACTCTGCAGAATATGTTGACAGAGACGGGCGCAATTCGGTTCTGGCGGATAAGGGAGACATCCTAATTAATTTCCGCACCTACGGCCATGTAGAATTTAGTATCGGAGATTTAGCGGCAAGAATTGCAGCCAAATATCAAGATGCTGCTTCCAGATATAAAGTGATACAAGCAAAAAAAGAGGCTGAGGAGGAGAAAGGCAAATCAAGAAAAAAAGAAGAAAATAAACCTGAACCGGGCAAGAGAGAGACAGAAATAATGAAAGCGATGCGGCTCGGGATGGGCGAGATACCGCTTGGATTTTTTATTTATGCAGAAACCACTACAGATGATCTGGAGACAAAGTATCAGGGAATTAGCCTTGATGCAGAAAAAATTAAAGTAATTTTTGTTAAAGACAGGATCGGGCCTAATGCCGTGGAAGGATACCAAGATGCAAAATTCTATGTAAGCGATGATTCAAGATTTAAGCTAACCGCCGGGGAAGTGCAAGTACTGTGCCCTGTTATGTTTCATAATTATTTCACAATTGCACGAAAACCTGATGATAAATCTGAATGGATTAATCAAAAAGCCCAAAGGTCACTATTAGACACAGTTAGAGTCGAAGCCAAAGATATTGCATTTGGCTCTGCATTCTTCAGAAGCAGTCCAGAAAGTGATAATGAATTATCTAAAATTTACAGAAACTGTTACGCAAGATCTATTATAGATTTGGGAAGAAAGATAATAAGAATTGGTGATATAGCGGCAGAATCAGGTAAATTTCAGGAATTATTTAGTGATATAAGGAATCTTTACAGTGAGGCTAAACAAAGGATCAATCCTTCTCATCTTAAGAGAATTACTAGAGCGATAGATGCAATTTTAGCAAGCTACATCCAGAACAAAGAAATGGGAGCGGTATACGATGGTAAAGGAATTAGTATATTTAACGAGGCATTAAAAGATGCTGTACTGGAGCTTGATGCCGATTTCGCACATTTTAGAGAGCCCAAAGGAATAGCCCGCGTGCTTCATGAAAGGCACATAGAAATGCTCTTTGCTGCCTACACAAGGCTTGCAGGATCTTTTGATAACTATAAGCCTACAAGCTCTGATAGGGAGAAACACGACATTGTAAGGGATGTAGTTGCTTCGCTATTTGTTGGAAGATTAATTAAATCGTACAATGATGTGTATGGCAGACCACTGCCTGCAGTTATGCAATCAGAGTATAGTGCAAGAGTCGATAAATTCTGTACAGATAGACGCTGGAAACCTTTAAAGTTAGGGAAGCCATTAGGATATGTCCCTCCAAAACTTCTCCAACAGGGCAGGATACAAAATGCAATTAAAGAGGGACTTAACTTTAATCCAACTTTGACACCTTTTAGGGAGTTTGATATGAGAACTCTAGGTGAGATAACCAAAATTTATGACCGAGCAGGGTATGGCGGGGGCTAACAATGGATTTAAAAACCCGCGAAGATTTTAAAAAGCAATAAAATCTTAAAGAAATTATTTAGGTAATAGTAATTACTTTTAAGTAGTTAAGATAGAAAGATTTAAATAAAAGTATTTTTACAAAGAGATATATGAATCCACATCTTGTAAGGGAACAAACTATAAAAGATATTTGGCTTAGAGTCCCTACTCTTCCTCCAGAAGCAAGCAGAATTGTAGAAGAGCTGCAAGGGCAGGGCCTAGTTACATATAGTGATGGTGCCCCCGTATTAACTGAAAAAGGCTTATCGCATGCGCATAGCAGGACAGATGTTAATAGCCTTGATGATATGCTCGGAGATCTAAACATAGACGAACATGAGAGAAGATTTTTGGCTTATATTCTTGCAGGAATGCCAGACAAACCATTTGCTTATGACATAATAAAAATCTCAAGAAGCAATCCCGATAGAATGAAGTACCCGAGCGTTGACTTGGGCTCTTTTGATGATATAGAACATGGAATGCTTTTTGGTGCAAGGCATCATATTATGATAGATACTCTTTTATCACGCAAACTTGCAGAACAGTTGATTGAAAAACTTAAAAGATATGGGGCTAATTTTACAGGAGTTACTCAAAACCATGATGTTACAAAAATAAATTATAGTTTGGGGCAGGAAGGAAGAAAGATAACTTTAGTGAAAGCCGATGCAGCCAAGTTAGACGATAAAGTTTATTCTGAAATTCAAAGAGGAATATATTCCCTTGTGCTAAAAGGAGGAGGTGGCGCAAGTAACGTAGGCAATAGCAATGTACTTGAAGCATTAGAGCATTATGTGCAATTCTTAAAAGAAGGGGGGCTAGTATTATCATCAAGAGCTCTTAAGAATCATCTGGATAGGGTAAGTTCAGGGATGCTAGGCTACTGGAGCCATGTCAGCAGCGATTGTAGGTTTTCAGAACATACCTTGTACCAAAAAAGAACTAAGCACTAGAACTAATCCTTCTCGTCTTGCTGACATAATTTAATATTTTTTTATTTGTATATTTCCCGCTTCCAAGAAAATCGTTATCACGCTTTAAGATTACAAATCCCCAGCAGTCTTTGCATTCTTTCTCAATATCTTCTCCTTTGAACCATCTTTTTGTTTCTTCTTCATTTAATTCAACAATGTTCTTTGCTGCTTTTGGCCCTATAATCTGGGAGCCTTCAATGCCTAATCTTATTCCCAAACTGTCAAATTCGCAGAAATACATTCCGACAGAATTCAATCTTAACTTCGAAGTATCAATTGCTGAAATATCTTTGCTTATTACAAATATCCTGTTTTTCTGGTTCCTTAAAAAACCGTAATCAAGTTTTATCTTAACACCCCACTGTTTTTCTATTAATCCATAAATTTCTTTTATTTCCTTGCTGTTCAATATTTTAAGTTCTTGCATTTTATTTTAATTTATTTTTATTGAATTGTTCATTTTTCGTGGGATGAGTGGCGAGGTCACGAAGCCCACATTTTTTGATGAAACTTTTTTATATAAAAAGTTTCTCGTCCTCAAGGGGCGAAACCCTTGTTTTACATCCCAACTAAATCCCCCACATCGGGTTTTGGTTTCGCATAATCTCAGCTATTTCCTTCAGAACTACAATTTCTTCCTGAGTCAAATATTTTTTTAATTCTTTGAATTTCCTGAACTGCTCTTCCGGAATCACAGAATACAAAATGTCTTCTTCATGAATCTGCCTTCCAACAACAACATCCGGTAGTGAAACTGCAATTTGCTTTCCTTTCTCTGCTTTTTCTATTGTCTCCTGCTCCAGCTGTATACTCTTTACATTTGTTATAGGAGCGCCGTCTTTCTTCATCAGCTGCACTCCTGACTTCAAAGTTCCTGCAAGAACCTCAACTCCTACAACCGCAGGATTGCTCTGCCGGAAAATATATCCTCTTAAAAATTTTATCTTGCATGGCCTGTAAAGGTATTCCAATTGCTTTGATTCAAGCAGTTTTCTTGTTTCTTCCTGCCATTTCTCAAAATCTTCGATGAGGTTGTAGATTACATTATTAGAAATGACTTTTACATTTTGATGCACTTTGACATCAGGCATCAAATCGGCATTGAATCCGAGAACTGCTGCCTGCAAAGGATCTTTTTCATAGCTTATTTCTGCATCTGATATATCTTTTTTGGAAATGCTTCCAATTGACGCTTTTTTTATCTCAATGTTTTTTTCCCTCAATAATTGGATAAGCGCTTCAAGGCTTCCAAGAGAATCCGCTTTTATCACGACGCCCTGCTTATCAGTTTCAATTATGACTTCTTCAACTTCTTTCTTGATTTCCTTCCTGACTTTTTCAATGTCTGGCTGGGCACAGCTTCTCAGCGGCATGCCTGCAACAACGTTGTCCATCTCTGGGCCTGAAATTTTTACTCCGATGGCTGCGCTTACGCTTTTTACAGAGCTGAACTTTGCCTTTTTGTCGCGCATCTCCACCAAAGGAAGCGGAACAAACATTGCTTTCACTTTTGAAACCACCGGTTCTGTCAGTGAGCCTATAACTATAATATCATTCTGGTTCAAAGAGCCGTCGTAAATTATTACATCAGCTGTTGTTCCAAGCCCTTTCTCTTCCTTGACTTCAAGAACAGTTCCTTTGGCAAAGCCCTCAACATCAACTTGGAGGTTTGCTTCCAAGAATCTCTGCGACATTCCAGTCATGACCATCAATAATTCCGGCAATCCTTCTCCGGTTTTTGCTGAAATAGGAATTAATGCAATCTGCTTTGTATAATCCTCAACTCTGTCGAATCTTTCGGAATTAAAGCCGAGCTCGCTTAACTTGCCTACAATCTCATAAAGTTTTTTTTCAAGGCGCAGCATAACCTCTTCATTTTGTTTTTGTATATTTTCCAGAATGCTTATTTCCGGATTTGAGTGCCATCCCGAAAGCAAATCAATTTTGTTCAACGCAATTACAAATGGAGTTTTGTAATTTTTTAGAATATCAATGCATTCTTCTGTTTGAAGCTTTAATCCTTCATCGACATCAATAACAAGGATAGCTATATCTGCTAAATTACCCCCTCTTTTTCTAAGATTAGTAAAGGCTGCATGGCCAGGCGTGTCAATGATGAGAAAACCCGGAATTTTAATCTCAATCTTAGCTTTTTGAAGAAGGCTGCCGCTGATTTTTTTTATTACATCCAATGGAATTTGGGAGCATCCAATGCACTGCGTTATTTTGCCGGGCTCTGATTCAACAATAGCAGTATTCCTAATTGTATCCAGCAATTGTGTCTTGCCAGCATCTACATTTCCCATCACGGTGATAATCAGCTGCCTTAGCATTATTGAAAGTAAGGGTGGGGTGTTTTTAAACGTTATGCAATGTGTCGAAAATATGGTTGCTATATTTTCGAGCATGCTCAAAAACCACCATAATTACTGTAAATTGTGGTTTTTGACAAGAAGTTTTTTAATTGAATTGTAATTTATCTTCATTATGAAGACAATAGTTGAAGAAGGATTAGCCAGGATTAAGGCTGAAAATAAAAATATAGTATCAAAAGATATGGAAGTTTTCTACAACCCGGTTATGAGCTTAAATAGGGATGTTTCTGTTTTATTATTAAATTCCGTTGATAAGAAAAATATGCAGATTGCTGACCCTTTGGCTGCAAGCGGGATAAGGGGCATCAGGTTTTTGAAGGAATTAAGTAAGGTTAAAGTTGAAAAAATTTACATTAATGATATTGACAAAGATGCAGTTAAATCAATAAAAGAAAACCTAACATTAAATAAAATTAATTATAAAAATAATGAAAAAATAACAATAAAAAACGAAGAAGCAAATTTATTCCTCTTAAAATCAACTGGTTTTGATTATATTGATATTGACCCTTTTGGAACTCCTAACCCTTTTCTTGACGCTGCCTGCAAAAGACTGGCAAGGGACGGAGTTTTGGCAGTTACAGCAACAGACACAAGCGCTTTGGCTGGCACTTATCTCCGGGCTTGCATAAGAAAATACTGGGCAGTGCCAAAAAAAGATGCATTAATGCACGAGACTGGGTTAAGAATTCTAATTAGGAAAATCCAATTAGTTGCTGCGCAATATGACAAAGCATTGACTCCGATTTTTTCTTATTCCAAGGATCATTACATGAGGGTTTTTTTAAGAAATGAAAAAGGAAAAAACAAAGTTGATGAAATATTAAAAATGCATGGTATGTTTAATGATGCTGGTCCAATGTGGCTTAGTAATTTATTTGATTCTAAGTTATGCGATAGGATTTATCAGAATTCAATAAAAAATAAAAATTTTAATAAAAATAATGAACTAATAAAATTCTTAAAGGTAATAAAAGATGAATCAAAAATAAACACTGTTGGGTTTTATGACTTGAATGATATTGCTGAAAAGAATAAAATTAAATGCCTGCCTAAAAAAGAATTGATAAAAAATAAAATCAGAAAAATGGGTTATAAAGCCAGCGATACCCATTTTAAGGGAGAAGGGATAAGAAGTGATATTCCATTTAAAGGATTGATAAAGATTTTGAGAAACATTTAAATAATAAATACAATTTCTAACATATTGATTTTAAGGTGGGATACACAGAGGGATTATATAGGTCTGCTTACAGCACGCTCGTTACACTTTTGGGACCATTAGCGGATTCTATAGACAGGGCTCTTGAAATTATGGGATTAGAACGAGCATCCCTGGCTTTAGCGCAGCCAGGGCAATTGGAAACTCATGTTGCAACTTATGTCCCTAATGGCAATGGAAATCATCAGGGAGAAATTCCTCATGGATATGATATAGCGGGGGGATTTTATCCCAACATAGATCCTAAAGTACGGGGGCATCATAAGGCCTATCACGGTCCGAATACACGAATAGCAAAAGTAATTTATGAGTTCAGGGCAAAACAAAGTAAAGCAAGATCTCCTGTAGATATGCCAAAATCAAAGAGGGTCAGAGGAGGAACAAATCGTACTTCAAGAAAAGTTAGTTTCACAAGGCATAGCAGTTTATTTAAACATTAAATAATTATCCGACTGCCCTTCTTACGTCTGTAACTTCAACAGATTCAACGCCTTCTATCTGAGAAATTTTCTGCTCGAGCTTTTCTGTGCTGCCGATGCTTTCTTCCATAACAAAAAGAATCATAAGCGCTTTCAGCCCAAAAGCTATCGGCTGGATTTCTGTCCTAAATTCCTCTGAGCTGCAGAATGCAACAATCTCGTGCTTTGCTTTTTTTTCTAATTCAGAAAGATTCACATCAGGGCTCTGAGGCATAATCCTAAGAGATACGACTACTCTGGCCATATTAATTTGGACCTTCGAATTGACATTGAGAACACTGGTACTTCGCCGCAATCTGCCTGCAATGATGGCATCTGACAATTTCTGTTTTGCTGCATTTCGGGCACATAAATCTGGTTGAGCCTACTGTGTTGGAAATTCTCTTCTTGCATGAGCTGCATACTGCCTGTTTTTCTGCCATTTTCATGGATTGGGATAAGAAGTTGATTTAAAAAGGTTATTGTTTTGAATTTGAGTTTAGTACATTATTGTTTTCATCAACTTCAAAAATTTTCCCAAAAAACTGCTCTATCGTGTAGATATTTGTCTTGCAATGGCTGGTTATTTCGGAAACTTTAATTTTGAAGTTGCCGGCCAAAACCATAAACGGAAGCAGCTGGTCCGCCGAAAACATGTCAACAGGCGCTTTTGTTTCAATTTGTTTAATCAGCCGGCTGGCAGCTTTCTCTCCGACATCTTCTGCTTTTTTTCCTCTTTCGCCAAGGGAATCTGAGCCTATTCTTATTGGGTTGTTTTCATCAATATCATTTGGATTCTTGGAGAAGATTGCCCATAAAGTTATTCCAGAACCAGTGGATAAAGTTTCTTGATACTGGGAAATTATATTTATCGGAACATCATATTTTAATTTCAAAATATTTTTTGCTGATTCTGTTTGCCGCTCGGCAACATTAGCGCTCTGCAAATCTTTTGAAGCGTGAGAAATTCCTTTTATTTGTATCAAATTGCCCTGTTCAGTTAAATTATACGGATTAACATTCTGTTTTAGATGATTATGGAACTCTTCAAAATTCTCAAAATCATTTAGCTTGAATTTTGGATTGATTTTAATTTTAACTTTTCCGCTGCCTTTTGGGTAATAACCGCGCTTCAATAATTTTGCCTCGACTTTTGCAAATCTCTGCAATTGCGGCAGTAAAATATTATTAAAATAATCAAAAGGCATGCTCCATTTTACATCTGTGCCTCCAGTAACTGAAATAGTAATTGTCTTGCTGGCAAACATTGAAGGCAGCAGCAAAGACTGCAATAACAAAGTTATTGAGCCGGCTGTTTCAATATCAATATCCAAATTTTTGGCAACAATTTTTTTTGGATAATATTTTAATGATAATGAGCCAAGCTCGTCCCCTTCAGTTACTGCAGTGCATAATTCCTTCAATGCCTTAACACAGTAAAGATGCTGGTTTTTTAGCCCTGAAGTTGGACGGCCTTTTCTGATATCATAGATTTCGAATGCCTTTTGGGTTATAGTGGAAAGAGCTAATGCCGTTCTGGCAATCTGGCCGCCGCCCTCCAAGTATGAGCCGTCTATTTTAATCATAAGAATTAAGAAAATAAGAACCGATTATAAACCTTGTCAAATATTAGAGAATTATATTTATTAAAAATTCCAGACCACTATATATTCTCCACATCTGACAATCCTTGGTCGATGCCATCGAGCTGCTGTGAGCTTGTGTCATTCTCGTCATCATTTACACTGTTCATGGAGTTTCCAAACGAATCAGCAGCCAAATCTCCCGCGGCTTCCTTGACAGGGGATTCCTGAACATTGCTTGCAGATTTCTGGCCGCAGGCTGCAATGACCACCAGCATTAATACGAGAAACGATACCAGTATTTTTTTCATTTTTTTCACCGCTTTGTTTTATTTGTTTTGGTACTATTTAAAATTTGTTGTTAATTGAGCCTAAAAAAATAAATAAATCCGATTTTAATCGGATTCCTGCTCCACTTCGACTTCCACATCCTCTGAAAGATTTGCGCCAGGGTAAGCTTCTTTTATTTTCTTGACAATTACCTTAAGCTCATCGTGAGCCTGCTTGATTAAATCCCTTGATTCTTTCAAAAGCTGGTTTGCTTCATCTGCCAATGCTTTGATTTTAGAGCTATCATCAAATTCTCCTTTAGACCTTAAATCAAGAGCCTCTGAAATTTTTGCCTGGGCTTGGGTGTATTTGTCCTTAGATTCGGCAATCTTCTGGCTGAATACGCCAACTTCGGCGCTCACATTAATGCTGATGTTCCTGTCCTTTGCCTCCTGCAAAATATGGTCAAGCCTTTTCTCAAGCACAAGCCCCTGGTTTACTATGCCTTCAACTCTTGCGGATACAACTCTCTTGCTGTATAATTCTACCAAGTGCTTTAGAGTATTCCATTTTTTCCTTAGCTTGGCAGCATAATCTTTTATCTGCTGCTTTGTCGTAGCTGACTGCACCTCTGCCTTGATTGAATTTATATCCGCAATTTGAGCGTCTATTTCAGCGACAATTCTTGCTGATACGTTAGCTTCGATGTTGCTGTTTTCCTGCACCTTTGCTTTTATTTTTTCAAGGTGGCTGACCAAAGCATCTGAAACTTTCAAAAGATAACCTCTTGCATTTTCAATTGTTGCATTATCATCACGCTTTTCTTTTGATTTCTTTAATTTTTCCCTTGCGCCTTCAAGGCCGTCTTTTGACTCTTTGAATTTTTCCTTTGCTGCTTCAAAATCAGCCCGCGCTTTCAAAATGTCTGATTGAGTTAAATTTCTTTCATCCAAATCATGCGCGTCCTTTACTTTCAGTATTTTAATTCCTTTTAATTCCATCTTTAATGTTTGGAAGTCCATCTTTGCAAGCTCCTTTGATCTTGCTCTGTTCAATTCCAAGAATTTTTGAATGTCTGATCGGTTAAGCTCTGAAATTTTTTCAAGCTTTTCCTGGTCAAGCTCGGCTATTTTTTGAAGCTTCTCATCGCTAAGTTCGGCAAGCTTTTCCAAACGGTCACTCTTGAGTTGCGAGATTTTTTCAAAGTTTTTTACTTCCAATTTCGACAGCCTTTCCCTTTGCTTTTGGTCGAGTTCGGCAATTTTTTCCAGCCTTTTCTCGTTGTTTTCCCTCATTTTTTCAAGCCTGTCTTTGGCATTTTCATTTATCTCTGCACCGGCTCTTACAGAGGTTCTTGGGCTTACCTGGACATTAGATGAATCCAAGCTTCCAGATCTTGTTTCGCTATCCACTGAAGTATCCGAATTTGCGGCAACCTCCGTATCAGCAATAGCCAATGGCACAAGGCTAAGTATAAATATGGCCATTATTGTCAATGCAATTGTCTTTTTCATTTTATTTTTACCTCCGTTTTAATAATTTTCATCAAGATATATGAACCTTTCGCTTGATTGTGCATTTCTTATCGTTGCCTCACAATACATGCATAAATAGTGGCACACGCTCATTTTGCCCGTTATTCTCGTTCTGCAATGAATGCATATACGGCTGCATTTTTTCACCTTTTTATTTGCTGGTTTCTTATCAAACCAACAAAATCAGTAGGGTTGGCTTGCTTATAAAGAAACTTTTTTAATCAGAAATCTTAAGATTTTTAACGTGCTTTAAAGCTTTACAAAGCTTTATTTGGGCTTTTTTTGCTTTAATAAGGAGCTTTAATGGTTTTTTGTTGTAAAAAAGTGCCAGATTAATTTATCCTCCAACAAAATGTTTTTATAGAGCATTAAATTAGTAGTTTGTATGGGGAATTGCAAAATTCTGGTTTATAGCTTAATAGCTTTAATTATGATTCAAATAGCAAGCGCCGCAACTATTTACGGCAATGTGTATGATTTTTCGTTAAATAAAGTTAATAATGCAAGAGTCGAGATTGACACATCTCCCAAGCAGTTCCTTATAGCAAGAAACGGCTCTTATTCATTCAGTGTTCCGAACGGCGCCTATACAATAAAAGCACAATTGATGCAAAAAAATACTGTAGTTGCATCTGTGCAGGAAAACATAACAATCAAACAAGACGGCTCTTATGTGCTGGATTTAATTTTGTTTCCTGATGTGGAGGAAGGCGTTGAAAATCCGAATTTAGATATAAATGGAAATGTGATTGACGCAAATGCTTCCAGGAATTATTACTGGATTTTGATTGTTTTATTGCTGATTATTGCTACCGCTTCAGTATATTATTTTAAGAGAAAACAGAAGCAGAAAAAATTGCCGGGAGAAGAATCAAAAGAAAGCAATAATCAAAAATCTGAAGAAAAAGACGAATATAATGATTTGGATCAAGTAATTAAAATAATTAAAAATGAGGGCGGCAGAGCAACACAAAAAGAAATAAGAAAGCAGATTCCGCTGTCAGAAGCAAAAATAAGCCTGATGATTGCCGAGCTGGAGCATAAGGGATTAGTTGAGAAGATAAAGAAAGGCAGGGGAAATATAATTATTCTGAAAAAGAAATGACCTCCTCTGCGGGCTAAAGCCGCGCAGTATCCATTCAAGCTAAACCAT
>CAYHTH010000008.1:0-18516 GCA_964359525.1 uncultured Methanosarcinales archaeon
ATGACAAACATAAATTAGAAAAGATTACTAAGAAAAAATAATTCTGTGGAGATAAATACAATATATACGGCTGCCATAGTAGTAGGTTCAGTTTATATCCTAAAGGCTTAAACAACTTATTGCTTTGAGAATGTGGTCAATCATATACACTTTCTCTCTTGTCAATATCTGTAACCAGAATTTCATTTTTATCATCAAAAACAACATAAAGAATCCTATACTTCCCTACCCTTACCCTAAAGGCTTTTTCTTTTCTTCCAACTACTCCTTTAACATCACTAGGAAAAGGATTTACCTTCAAAGTTTCTAGTTTCTTCATAATTCTATCAAACAGCTCATTGCCCAATTTATCCAAGAATTTTTGCGGCGCAGACGCCAAAACTATCCTGTATGCCAAGAAATCATCTCCTGTTCTTTTTAAATTCATCAAGAGATACTGTTTTGCCTTCTTTGTATTCTTTTAATCCTTTTTCTAACGTATTTTCTTCGTCTTTTGTTAATATTGTATCTGCATCTACCATATGCCCTTTAATGTAATCCAAATCTGATTTCATTGTTTCAAGCTTTTTTAGTATTTGTTTTATTTCCGATGACATAGGTAACTATTGCACAGCTAGGTTTATATAATTTTCGGTAATTAAAGTTTTTGAAATATTATCAAATATTCTTTTTGCGCCATGGATATTTTTATTGGAGAGGGTGTATTAATGTACGAGAAGATTATGTAGCGATAACTATACTTCGTAGAATTTGTCGAATGTCTTATGCGTGTCTTCTGATTGAAGATTATGATATTCTTGCAGTACGGTAGGTAATTTCTTGATATCAACTTCGAATATTTCTTTAAATCCGTCCCAGAATGATATATTGATAAAACCAAATAACATATTTATCATGTAGTCGGCATGTTGCACCAAGTAGCGTGGTGCAAAATGATAGTAATTTTTTTGCTCTGGTGTAAGCTGTAAGTTAGATTTCAGAATCTCTGTACTCGGATGTGCCCATTTACACGCCAATCTGAATGTTCTGTAATATTCTTGCTTCTTCAATTTATCAAGAATTGCCTGAAAGCTGCTGAATATGGTTTCCGGTTTTTTAATTTCACCTCGTTCTATTTTTTCAGGATGAACCATTTTTTCCTCTTCATAGTTCTGGTAAGCAAACCAGTCTTTCCAGCTATCTTTAGTTTTTGATATGTAGATTATATGGTATGCATTTTCCATCATCTGCCTTATCAGTGCCCCAGCATCTGTATAGTACCCTTTCTTGATTAACTCTAAGGCTATTCTTTGTTTCTTTAATGAATCTGATAACAAAGAAAAGCATACAATAAACGTATTGCTGTCGTCATGCTTCACTATTAAGTCATTATGGTGGATGTAGTAGTTTACAAGAAAGTCTTGTAAGAGGTCATTTTGCTTTTGGATTATTTGAAGATGTTTTTCAAACTCTGTCTCTGTCTTTGCAACATTAGCATTTTCTGCTTCTTTTATTGCATACTTAATTGCTTCTATAGGTCTTTGCTGGGTTTCCATTAAATCTAAATCTCCTTAATATTCCACTCCGGTATGTCAAGTTTTCCTGTAGATACCTCACTTTCGGGGGTTAAACTAAACATATAAATACGGCTGCCGGGAATCGAACCCGGACCTCAAGCTTTTTCTGATTTTTAAATCGTGGGAAGCTCGAATCAAACCACTAGACCACAGCCGTATAATAAATCGTGAATTTCAATTCAGTATTAAAGTTTTTCATTATAACATAACAACAAAACGCAAATTCAATCACAAAATTTAAATATTAACTTAATCAAAATTTCTCTGTATTTAAATAAAAGGTGAGAATCATAGAAAAAAACACGGACTTTAAGATTAAATGCTACAAGTGCGGGAACGAGCACCCTATGAATATGATGAGAATGGACCCGAACGGCAAGAATTTAGTATGCAGGGGCTGCCTTGACAGAAAAGTTTCATCAAATACTAAGCCAGCAGAGCCTGTAAAATCACAAAAAACCCAGGAAGAGCCCGCGATGAAGGAATATTTCTGCAAGGCCTGCAAGTATAATTTCAAGAGGGCAAAGCATCTTGCTGTAAGCACCTGCCCATACTGCGGCTCCGGCAATGTAAATGTTAAGGGAAGCACTGCAAGGATTATGGCAGATGCTTTCAAGATGAAGGGAGATTAAAATGTACGACGCAATGGTTCCGTGCAAGGGGTGCAGCAACAAAGTGCCTGCTTCATCACTAAAGATGGATTTGGATATAGGCAAAATGGTGTGTCCTGACTGCGTCAAGAACAAGAAGATTCACAAGGAAATTGAGCAGGAAGCGCTGCATAAAAGTGAAAAAGGAGAAGTTATGATGAAGACTGTCGGCAATCAGCCGCAGATGCAGACTCAGGAAGAGCCAAAATCAGGCAAAATAGCCCATAAGTGCACTTCGTGCGGATATAATTTCAAGATAGACCCGGAAACAAGAATTCCGAAGAACTGCCCATACTGCAATTCAAGGGTTATGGGGTTTTAATCACGGAAGTCTTCGCTTAGTAATCTATCAATCTCCTTTTTAATTAAAGGAATTTTTTCACGCTGTAGAACTCTAAGCTGTCTCTCGGGTGCCCCAAACATATCTCCCTGATAGACTGTTGGAGCTAAATCTTCTATTAATGTACCTAAATTTTTTAATTTTTTCCCATCTTGTCTTGATGTTTGAGTTGTAAGTACTGTTAATTTTTTAAGAATATCGTGATGTTGAGAAGCAGTTCCCCCAGCTGGTAATTTTTCCATCTCTTTCAAATTATTTTTTATACATTCTAGCAAAGCTCTTATTTCCTGTCGAGTTAAATCTCTGCTTAAATGTATCAGTTTACCAATTTCATGAAATAAATCCACTTTAATTAATCACCCAAAGGGCCTATTCTTCTCCCTTTTCTTTCTAATCAGATTGATTTTAATAAGCGTTTAGCTGAACCTATTGCGTATTTTAAGTTATTATTGATTGTGATTAATCCCTCCCTTTATTCCTCATCCTTGGCTTCTTTGGTTTCACCCTCAGAATAAGAAGGAACAGCTGCCTTGCTGATAATCATGATGTCTCCAATGGATTTAACCAGTTGATGAGGCACAATAACGCCTTTTGCAGAGCCTAGGACTTTGTTAAGGAATGAGTTTTTAGTCGCTCTTACTCTCCATCCGAATACCTTGTTTTGGGTTAGAATTGACTCTTCAACATCACCAAAATACTCACCGTTGTCTGTAAATACCCTCATATCATAA
Source organism: uncultured Methanosarcinales archaeon (assembly GCA_964359525.1). Taxonomy (GTDB): domain Archaea; phylum Nanobdellota; class Nanobdellia; order Woesearchaeales; family GW2011-AR4. The sequence goes on from CAYHTH010000008.1 coordinate 3,278, forward strand.
GTTTCGCTTATCTTTTTCATCTTTAACATTGAAATCACCTTTTGTTATATATAAATTAGTAATTTTATCTACTGGGTAGTATTTAAACTTTTTGGAAGAGTATTTAAAAAACCATTACTTTCCAGTAACTGATGAAATACAAGAATCTTGTAATTTTGGGGACTTCGCATATAGCAAAGCAAAGCCTGGATGAAGTAAAGAAGTACATAGAGGAAGAAAAGCCTGACATGATAGCTATAGAGCTAGACAGCAAAAGGCTGCCTGCTTTGATGAGCAAATCTCCCAGAAGGATTGAGTTAAAAGCTATCAGGCATATTGGATTAAAAGGTTTTGTTTTCTCTTTGATTGGCGCGTGGGCAGAAAAAAAGCTTGGAAATCTTGTTGGAGTTGCGCCCGGCTCGGAGATGAAGCAGGCAGTTCAGATTGCGAAGAAAAACAATATTAAAATTGCGCTGGTTGACCAGGATATTGAAATAACACTACGAAGGCTTTCAAAAACTTTGACGTGGAAAGAAAAATGGAATTTTGCGGCTGATATCGTAAAAGCAATTTTCACAAGAAATAAAGAGATTGATTTTGATTTAAGGACAGTTCCAGAAAAGAAAATAATCAAGAAATTAACTTCAAAATTAAAAGAAAGGTATCCAAATGTACATAAAGTCCTGATTGAGGAAAGAAATTCCGTGATTGCAGGAAATTTAAGGAATTTGATGGATTCCAATCCGGATAAAAAAATTCTTGCAATTCTAGGTGCAGGGCACGTTGATGATGTTCTTGAACTGGTCAAAAAGAATGAAGGAATTAATTTAAGCTACAGCTATACTCACGGACAATAATTATTGGGCAATTGTTGTCCGTTCGTAATAAGTAAAGGCAATTATTATGCTCAATTTATTTGTTGCCTTTACTATATTCGATTGGATAAAAACAATAAACTTAAATAATCCATTTCTAAAAACAGTACTATGGCAGAATTAGTTGATTTGATAGGCAAGTTAAAAAAGTATTACACATTCACAAAGTATGAAGTTCGGGGTTATGTAATTGCAATATTGGCAATTGCATTCATTATTTCTTTTGGGCATTGGGGGGATGAAAAGTTTGATTTGACAGCAGGATTATTTAACCTGTTCAACTCGATTTTGATTGTTGCCTTGTCAATTCTTATTCATGATGCAGGCCAAAGAATCTGGGGGCTTGCAATCGGATATAAAATAGAATTCAAGATGTGGACGTTGGGTCCGGTCTTGGGATTGGTCGTTGCATTCATAAACAATGGAAGAATAGAATATTTATGGGTTATTTTGCCAGGCACTTTTATGCTGCATCACTTAGCCGGACACAGATTGGGATTTTTCAGGTACGGAATAAATATCATTGGGCAGTCGATGGTTGCGCTTGCCGGCCCGTTGTTCACTTTGATGCTGATTATTTTGTTAAAAATTTTATATGCAATATCCCCAAACCCATTGCTGCAGAAAGCAATCATCTTCAACATAATTTACAACATAACAAACATGTTCCCAATCCCAGTTTTAGATGGCGGCAAAATATTTTTTGGAAGCAGGATGATTTATGCTTTTGTGATGCCGGCAATGATTGTTGCGACAGTTTTAATGATGATTGATATTCCTGTATTTTTTGCTGTTGTGCTGTCGCTTTTGGTCGGCGTAATTTTATGGTTATGGTACTATGTAAGCTTTGAAAGAAAAGTGTGGAAGGGCCCGTAAATGTTCGAAGTTGAAAAAAGCTGGATGGAGTTTTTCTTTTTGCTAATTGCAGCTATAGGATTGATTTTTGCTTTGGTAGTGCCAAGCGCACTAGTGGGATATGCCCTAGTTTTTGTATCGGGATATTTTGCAGGCAGAGTTTTGTACCAGAGAAGAACCAATATTATTTTTCCGTTCTATATTATAGTTGCAGGATTTTTGATAGGATACCTTATAGGGATGCAATACGGCAACAGGATAATTGCAACTGTTTTGTACATTGCAGGCGCTGTTTTGAGCTATCAACTGCACAGCAAAGGAATTTTGAGGGACAGGTTATATTAAGAAAGTCTTATTCTTTCAACAACCTATTTAAACTCAAAAATACTCTCCAGGCACTATGATTAAGAACTTTGAGCCAAGGCTGTATCAGGAGACTATTCTTAACACAGCTGCAGAAAAAAATACACTTGTAGTACTGCCAACCGGAATGGGGAAGACAAATATTTTTCTGATGCTTTCGGCCCAGAGGCTGAAGCAGTTTCCAAATTCAAAAATACTTTTTATCGGGCCTACCAAGCCGCTGATTGACCAGTATTTCAATGTTTTCAGGGAGCATTTTGAGATTGATGAAAATGAAATGTCCATTTTCACAGGCATGATAAGCCCGGAAAAAAGAGGAGAGTTGTGGAAGAAATCAAAAATTATTTTCTCAACACCGCAAGGATTGGAAAATGATATAATCAGCAACCGCATAAATCTTGGAGAAGTCTGCCTGCTCGGGGTTGATGAAGCACACCGCGCAGTTGGGGATTATGCTTATGTGTTTGTTGCAAAGCAGTTCATGAAGCTTTCAAGTTTCCCGAGGATAATTGCACTGACTGCTTCACCGGGAAGCGATATGGAAAAAATACAGGAAGTATGCAAAAATCTTTTCATTGAAGATATTGAAGTCAGGACAGAAGACGACCCTGACGTAAAGCCGTATGTGCAGGAAATAAATACAAAATGGGTGAATGTAGAGCTTCCAAGGGTTTTTATTGACATACAAAAATTTTTGATGCTGTTTTTGAGAGAAAGATTTGAGAGGCTGAAAAAAAGCGGAGTTCTTAAAAGAACCGATGTGAAGTTTGTTTCAAAATCAGATTTACTGCAGCTTCAGGGTGAAATAAGGAGCAGGATTTCCCAAGGCGAGAAGGATTTTGTAATGTGGAATGCCATTTCGACTCTGGCTGAAATCATGAAGATTTATCACGCGCTCGAGCTGCTTGAAACACAGGGAATCAATGCGCTGCACAAATATTTCGAAAAATTGGTTTCTGAATCCGGCACATCACAGACAAAAGCAATCAGGGGAATAATGGCTGACTCAAATTTCAAGTCTGCATTGATAAAGACAAGAATACTTCATGAAGAAGGGGTTGAGCATCCAAAATTAATTGAGCTTCAGAATATTGTTGATGACGAAGCCAGTAAAAATCCTAATATCAAAATTATGATTTTCAACCAATACAGGGACAATGCGCTTGACGTTGTGCAGAAGCTGAATAAAATAAATAATGTAAAAGCTAATATTTTCGTCGGGCAGCAGAAAAAAAGCGATACCGGGATGAGCCAGAAAGACCAGAAGCAGATGCTTGAAGATTTCAGGAACGGCCTGTTTAATGTTCTTGTTGCAACATCAATTGGGGAAGAAGGCCTTGACATTCCGAAAGTTGATTTGGTGATTTTCTACGAGCCTATTCCGAGCGCAATCAGGAGCATACAGCGAAGAGGGCGTACCGGACGACAGGACAAAGGGAGAGTAATCATATTGCTGGCCAAAGGCACAAGAGACGAGTCCTACAGGTGGGTTGCACATCATAAAGAAAAAAAAATGTACAGCAATCTTCTTAGCTTAAGAAAAAAACTGAATTTAAGCCTGCATGAAAGAAAGGAAAATTCTATAACAAAATATGCTGGAGATAAAATAAAAATATTCGCTGACTACAGGGAGAAAGGAAGCGGCGTCATAAAAGAAATGGTTGAAGAAAATATTCAGATTAATTTGGAGCGGCTGGAATATGCTGATTATGTTTTATCATCAAGATGTGGAGTTGAAATCAAGACGGTTTCTGATTTTGTGGATTCAATAATTGACGGAAGGCTATTGGGGCAGATTAAGAATATGAAGAATAATTTTGAAAGGCCAGTCATTGTGATTGAAGGCTCTGAGGATATTTATTCTGTTCGCAACGTGCATCACAATTCAATACTTGGAATGATGGCTACTATTGCTGTTTCGTACGGAATTCCAATAATACAGACAAAAAATTTCAAGGAGACTGCTTCCCTGCTCCAGATAATCGCAAGGAGGGAGCAGCAGGAAACTTCAAAAGATTTTAACGTCCATGCTGACAGGAAGCCAACAACATTAAAAGAGCAGCAGGAGTATTTTGTCAGTTCGCTGCCAGGGATAAACTTAACTTTATCAAAGCCTTTATTGAAGCATTTTAAGACAATAAAGAATATTATTAACGCTTCTGCCGAAGAACTGCAGAAAGTTGAGAAAATCGGTCCTCAGAAAGCAAAGCAGATAAAAGATGTTGTTGAAAGTGAATATAAAGAGTAGTAATTTATTCAAAATATGTGTTTCGCATAATTCTATATGTTATACGCGAGTTTCGGGGGCTCGCCTTAGAAAAATTATTAAATGAGCTTAGTTAATAGTTTATTATGCTAGAGGAGATAAAGGAATGAAATATGTTAAAAACCGTGCATTTGCTCTCTTTTTCGCTATTATTATTTTTCTCTGGATAATTTGGAGCTCCATATGGACAGAGGTTCAATTCGGGCCAGTAAATGCTCCGGGTTGGCCGTATCTAGATCCTTTTCACATTACTCTTTTCATTGTTGTTGTCGGTCTGCTATATGAAGTATATCGTCCGAGTTTGGATTTCAAATTTAATAAAAATAAGAAATGGACTGCAGCTGGAATATTTTTATTAGCAATAGCAGTAATAGTTGTTATTTCTATTGCGTTTCTGGAGATTGACGAACCTGGACAGAATATATTCGGGGATAGAACTTTTGAGTATCCAATAGGAAGCGGTCAAATCCATGTGTGGCCTAATTTACTCTTTGAGTTTCTCACCGTCTTTTGCATGGAGACTGTCAGTTTAAGCTTGCTGTTTGGAATCCTATTCATGACAAAGTCTACCCCACAGGAATCAAAGAGTTACAAGATAATGCTGATCGGAGCAGTCGCAGTCGAGTTGTTCTTTTTCCTTCTTTTTTATCTCCCTTTCTTCATAACCGGGGTGGGACAGGCAAATCTCTCCGGACTGACTAGGATGGAGCTCCTCACTTCCTACTGGTTCCACTGGGACCTCTGGTCTGAGTTTGTTATTCTTATAGGAGCAATTTGGTTGTTGAGGAAAGGAAAATTAGCTCTAAACTCTAATAAAACAACTTAAAAATCCCGGCTCGCCCCCGAAAACTCTTCGCCAATTTTTGCTTCGCAAAAACCGTTGCACTTTGGCTCGGTCTACGCTGCGCTACGACGAATATAACAACGATTTCGATGTTAAGTTCAATTTTTTCTGGGGCTAAGGATGAAAATGGGGCACACCCTTATTGTGCTTTGCACTTTATTTTTTAATAGAGGAATCTGGAGTTTGAAGATTTTTTATCTTTAACATTCACGAATAAACTTTTTATTGTCGGAGACTGTTACCTTAGCCTCAATTTTTAGAAATCTTTATATTCTCTTTCTTGAGATATAAAATATATGTTCAGGAAGTTTTTAATCTGGATTGTAAAAAATCTGCTTATTCTGCTTCTCGTTGCAGCTATCTTCTCCGAAGCCGCTTTGGATTTGCCCGGCATGGTCAAGGGGCTTTTCAAGGATGTTTTTCAGTATGCGAGCCCTGAAGCGCAAAAAGAAGTTGTAAGCAAGCTTACATCGGCATGCTCCCCATTGGACGGCAAGGATGTTTCCGGGCTGCAGCAGCAAAAGACCAGTGGTCCTATGCCTATTGATTTCAGCAAGATAGACTCTTTATGCAAAGACTATAATTCAGGAAAGATAAATGACACGGAGTTTTTCTCTAATGTAGTTAGAACTGCCATTCCAGACAGACTTGAGCTGCCAAAAATCCAGGCTTTTGATAAATACAACTCTGCAACTGACTTCCTGAATAAAAATAAAATATATTATTTCATAGTCTTATTTGCATTGCTGGCTGTATTATTTTTATTGGCAGGAAATTTAGATGCTTTCCTGACAATTTTAACAGGAATTTCATTCGGCATGGGAATCCTGATATTGCTGCCTTATGCTGCCATAATGGCTTATGATAAATTTGTAGGCATTGACACAACACCCATCTTGTCTTCGATACTGCAGGGCAGCCTATCTCTTGAGCCAAAAGCAATAATAAGTATTGTTTTGCTGCTGATATTGAGAACTTACACGAGCTTTATTCTTACGCTTGGGGTTATATTCCTTGGCGCAGGAATTGCAGGCAAAGTGTACAGATTCAGGCTAAAAAGAAAAAATAAGTCTCCAGACATGAATAAAAAAGAAGAAACTAAAGGAAAAGCCAAGGAAGAAAAAAAAGGAACTAAATTAGAAAAAATAAAAAAACCAAGTAAAGAAAAGCAAAGTAAAGAAGAGATTGAAGAAGCGTACGAGCACAGAGACAGGACTGCAAAAGAAATCCTTAAAGAGTTAGATGAGATTCATGAAAAGAAGATGAAGGAGAAGAAAAATTAAAATTTCATATTTCTTAGCCTTTCTACCCGAGATTTAGTGCTAGGGTGCGTTTGAAATAACGTAAGGAATGCCTGTCCGCGAAAAGGGTTTTGGATGAATAAATGCGCAGTTGCTGTTGTCCCGAATTTTAACGGATTAATATTCACATTCTTTTCTATTTTTTCCAAAGCATCGGCAAGATGTGTTCCGTTTTTAATCGTGTTTGCTCCAGTTTCGTCAGCTAAATATTCCCTGCTTCTTGAAATTGCCATTTGAATCAATGCTGCAATCAATGGGGTAAGAATTCCCAGAATTAAAAGGCTGATGATGTTATTGCCCCTGTCATCATCTCTTCCGCCGAAGATTGCGGACCATCTGGCCATCATGCCAACGTAAGAAATAACTCCGGCAATTGTTCCCGCTATTGTTGAAATTAAAATATCGTGGTTTCTTATGTGGCCAAATTCGTGGGCAAGAACTGCTTTCAGCTCATCTTCATTCAATATTTTCAAAATTCCTTCTGTTACTGCTACGACTGCATGATTTTTATTGCGGCCGGTAGCAAACGCATTTGGCGTTTCAGCCGGAATAATATAAACTTCAGGCATAGGCAGATTGCTCGATCTTGCAACTTCTCCGACTATCCTGTATAATTTTGAGTATTCGCTTTTCTTTGCTTCCTTTGCACGATACATCCACAGCACAATCTTGTGCGAAAACCAATAGGAGCCGAAATTCATAATTGCCACAAATACAAGAGCAAAATAAAATCCTGATTTTCCGAAAAAGCTGCCTATGAATAAGAAAAGAGCTGTAAGCACTGCAAGAAGGATTGCTGTTTTAACCTGATTTTTTATTGACATAGTAATAATACAACCGTTCGCAATTTAAAAATTTAATGTTATTTCTGAAGAAAGTTTTCTACTTCTTTATCAACAGCATCATAAATCGGCAAAGATTTTTTATCCTGAGCTGGCGGAGTTTGTTCTGATGCAGTTTGCTTTTTTTCCACAACCGGAATATCCTTTTCAATAGAAGTACCTTTTTTAGGAGTGGCACAGCCGTAAAGAGATGCTACAACAAATATTGCAATCATGCACATGAAAATTGTTTTTCTCATCTTAGTAACCTTAATTATCCAACTTGCTGATACTGCCTTACTAAATTTTCACTCAATGCGCCATTTTGATCAGCAACATCCAATTTTACTCGGCTAACATCACCAATCTCTTCTATATCTGCCTTCTGATTAAGTTTTGTCTCATCTATTGTTATTTCCTTTGCTTCTGCGTCCTTAACCATGCCTGTTTCTGGCTCGACTTCCAGATTGAACCTGTAAAAGTAATACTTTCCATCTGCATGCTTATACTGAAACATGAAGTCTATGTGTGTAACTCCACAACTGCCATCAGGGGCTTTAGTTTTACAAATACCTGATGGGTATTCCATGGCAGTCTTATCATTTTGACCATCGCTGAAATGCCTCTGCCCTTTATAGTTTGCATAAAATCTTTTTTGTACATTCTTATTACCATCTTTATCGACCCAGTCAAATTTAACCAAAGATAAAGTAGCAATTGCCTGATCGCCAGTCATTGTCTTTACTTCAGCAGCCCATATTGGCTCTATTTTAAATGTGCTTGCGTATTGAAGGAAGAAATCATTCAGGATTTCATCCGTTGTGGAATTGGCAATCGGAACAACAACCATCAAAAAAATCAATGCCAACAAAGTTATTTTCGTTATTTTCATTGATTGTCGATTTTTGTATTCACATATTTAAATGTATCGTTAGGTTCAAAAACGTTGAAATATCCAATACATTCACAAGCTCTTCAATTTGCCAAGTTTATGGGTTCTTGAATAAATTTAAAAAACTTATGAAAGACATTGAAGTTATAGGCATATTTTTATAGTCAATATCCAAAATCAAGAAGATGAGGGAAATAATTTACCTGATACTATTGCTGCTGTTTCTTGCTGGCTGCAGCTCGGAAATCAAAATGCTGGATGTGCCGCTGGGAGATCCATTTACCTTAGTTAAAGGCCAATCTGCCCGTATTCAGGACCAAAACAATACAATTACTGTACAGATTAAGGAGTTTGTTTATTCTCCTTGCCCGAAAGGCGCGAATTGTTTTTGGAGCGGTCTTGCTGTATTTTATAGCTTTAATCTTAACGGGAAAAATTATGATTCCTATGTATGGAATACCCCCTATAATTTGAATATTGTGAAAACTGACTACAAGAAATTTGCAACTTTTATAGTGACTCGGGCTGAATCCGATTGTGAGAAAGAAAGTAATGAATATTATAATAGGGATGAATGCTGGCGCCAGCTTTCAGCGAGAATTAATGATACGTCTTTCTGCAATAGCATAATGACTAAAATTACAAAAGACGCATGCTTTGAAGATATGGCAAAAATTCTTGATGACAAAACATTATGCAGGAACATCTCTGTACCTATTAATTATTGTCTTTCTTAAAATTTTTTGACAAAGTTTATAAATAAGCATAAAAATTAAAACATATGCCTGCTAAAGATGATAAAGACAATATAGAAAAATACATGTTTCTTTTATCCGAAGCTAGAAAATTGGCCGGCATTGGAATAATATCAAGAGAGCAGCTTCAAAAAATTTATTCATTGTATAAGGATCCGCAAAAAGCTGTTGAGGCAAAGCACTTCAATATGGTTTCTATAATTGCTATTTTCGGCTCTCTGATGATAGGTGCCGGCATTATTTTATTTTTTGCGATGAATTGGTCAACCATACCAAAAGCTGTAAAAGTTTTTTCAATATTGGCTGCGCTGGTTGCTTCTTACCATATCGGCTACACTATGAAGTTCAGCAAAGCGAATTTTCCGAATGTCGGAGGCGCTTTGATATTTTTAGGCGCTATTATTTTTGGAGCCGGGATTTTTTTGATAGGGCAGATTTTCAACATAAACTCCCATTGGCCTAATGCTTTCCTTTACTGGACATTAGGAATTGTTGCATTCGCATATCTTACGCGGTCAAAACCAGTAATGTACTTAAGCCTATTAACAGCTAGCGTTTATGTCGGCTCAGAAACATTTTATTGGTTTAATTTCCTCGACAGATACTACAATATTTCTTATGCATTTTTTCTGATATTCCTGTCGCTTGGGATAGCCTACTACATGCTCGGCAATCTGCACGAGAAAAAAGACAGCACAAGGATGTTAAGGTATCCGTTTCACCTAATCGGCTCTTTTTTAATAATGCTGGTTGCTTATCTGTTTTCATTTAAATGGTTTGGGAAAATTGATGATTATGGCTATTCTACGGGAACCAGTGTTACAAGTGTGCTTTTCAGCTCAAAATTCTGGATTATTTATCTAATAGTAACTTTAATTGCAGTTGTTTTTACTTTTATCAGCTTCAAATACCGCGATACAAAAGACAGTACAGAATTTCATGAAGTCCTTTATCTTGGGCTTTTGCTCGTGTTCACTCCGCTCGTTGTTTTATTTTCAAAAATTAATTTCTGGCTGATACCAGTAACATTCAACATAATTTTATTTTTGCTTATAATAGGCAGTGTATACCTAGGTTATGCAAAAAGGGAAAAAACTCTCGTTAATCTCGGCATGATAGCTTTTGGTGTTGCAATATTTTCAAGATACATTGAATATTTGTGGGATGTCCTGAACGGATATTTGTTTTTCATAATCGGCGGAGTACTGCTTATAGTTTTGGCGATAATACTGGAAAAAAACAGAAGAAAGATAATTGACAGGTTTACGGGATAAAATGGAAAAAGGAAAGTTGTTTTATTTGATTGTGGCATTGCAGGTAGTTTTCCTAATTGGAATGATTGGATACAAGCAGTCTACTGTATGGTTTGGCGAAAAAGTTCTGCTGAAGCCCATTCCATATGACCCCACTGATATTTTAAGAGGAGATTTTATCAATATAAGGTATGAGATATCAAATATAAAGATTGATTCAATAAAAAGCGATACAAAAGATTTCAAAAGAGGAGATACGATATTTGTCAGATTGGAGAAGGGAAAGGATTACTCAAATGCTGTTGAAGTAAGCACGAAAAAAACTGCAGAGCCCTACATTAAAGGTGTAGTGAATGAGGTTTACACCAAAAATGTGTACACTGTAAAAGACGCCAACAGCTCAAATAATTATGTTTATGAAGAAACAGTTTATGATTATGGATATCAGGACAGCAAGAGCATACAGTCTTTTGATGTTGGCGACAAAGTAGAGTTTAACGAACTCAATAACCGAGTAAGCTATCTTATAAAATGCCCGAACGGGGCCTGCCCATACCAGTCAGATATGTATACCCAGTACAAAATCGGTAATGTCATTAATGTGAAAAAGGGAATTAAAGAAATCGGCATAGGATATCCAATTGAGTCATATTTTGTCCCTAAAAATCAAGGCAATCTTCCCCAGTTCAGGGCAGCGGACATGCTTGTCGAAGTTGCACTTTGGCACGGAGATGCTGTTGCCACAAATCTTCTAATTAACGGGCAGAAGATTGATTTTAGATGAACTGTATGTAAGTATCCATTCCTTCTATCTGCCTTAATTTGGTGTTTTTGAGAAGAAAATTTCTAAATTTATTATTTACTTTCACGCCGTGCTTCTGCAGATCAGAATTTAATTTTCCATATATTTCTTTTCCTTTTTTATCCAAATCTGTCAGGATTATGCATTCTTCATTTGAATTTGCAACTTCCTCAACAATCTGGAACAATGACTTTTTGGTTAATTCTATGATGTTTGTTATGCCAAATTTATTTAATGCTGCTCTGTCTTTTTTGCCTTCAACTATTACAATTATATTTGAATGTTTTATTTTTTCGATGTGTTTATAGAACTCCTCAAAGTTTTTGTCCATTTTTTGGAATTTTATATTTATTGCAATATTTCTTTTGGAATTTTTTTGCCTTTAGATCTATAAATTTCATAAACCAATTCCGGATCTATGTTCTTAGCATACGGGCTTGGAGAAGTTCCAATTTGATAACCATATTGTTTTGAATATATCCATTGAAATCTGGGTTTCCCAAATGAGCCCCTATCATCAACAGGATCCTTGCCAAGAGGCCTTAATTCATCAGAATAGAAAAATTCAACATATTCAGATTGTTCTAAAATATTCAAATCATTGGCTGTGGCTTTGGTTATTGTTAAAAATGGCAATGATTTGATTTTATCATCTTTGATTCTTAAATTTGGTCCCAACTCGTTGATTAATTTTTGCCTAACAGCCGATATATCTTCTTCCTTATAAACTAAAACATCAGCGACATTTTGCGACGGTTCACCCTTTACAATTAATTTTACATTAACTTGACCATTAAATGGCGGAAAATCTCCTTTTGAAGTGCAACCTGATACCAAAGCAACTAATACCAAACTTCCAATAATTAAATTGAAAATATGCATATTTATTTTGATTATCCAGTTTCTTAAATACTTTTCTATAACTTCAAAGAAGATGGAATTTAGGAAAATTTGTTTTATATTATTCAATTTAATGTCATTTTCAAAACCATTAAAAACCAAAAAACATTCCCAAGTGTATGATTCCTATTAATGTATCTTTAAGCTATTATAAAATAGCAGACATACAGGAAGAAATAATCTCTAATTCAAGGGACAGGGAAATTGCCGCAAGATTCAATGAGCAGTTTGGCAAGAGGCCGGATGTGCTTAGGCATGCCAGCGACATTCTTGAACTGGCAAAGCAGGGCGCAACCTCATTTCACGCTTCAGAGGAATTATGGAAGAACCCACTGCAGCTTGATTCTTCAATGAGGCGCCAGGAATTAGATGATTTGAGGATTGGGTGGGACTTGATAATAGACATAGACTGTGCCGTTTTTGATTACTCGAAGATTGCCGCTGATTTGGTTATTAAAGCTCTAAAATTCCATAAAATAAAATCAATTTCCTGCAAATTTTCCGGAAACAAAGGATTCCACATTGGGGTGCCTTATGAAGCGTTTCCTGAAAGAATTAAAAATGAGGATATAAAAAACCTGTTTCCGGATGCCCCGAGAAAAATTGCGCTTTACATCAAGCACATGATACTGCCGGAGTTTGGAGATGCGATTTTGAAGCTTGAGGGCAATATTTCAAAAGTTCTTGAAAAAACAGGCAAAAATGCAGGTGAAGTGCTGTATGAAGAAAGGGGTGTCAGGAAATTTAATCCTGATTCAATTCTGCAGATGGACACTTTATTGATATCTTCAAGGCATTTGTACAGGATGCCTTATTCGCTTCATGAAAAATCCGGGCTTGTGTCAATACCATTGAATCCCGAAAAAATCATGCTGTTTAAGAAAGAGTTTGCTTTGCCTGATAAAGTCAAAATAAGTCCTCATAAATTTCTTGACAGGACAAATGCCGAGAGAGAAGAGGCAAAAAGACTGTTTGTCGAGGCGCTTGATTTTCATGTAAAAGATGATGATAAAGCAGAATCAAAATCCGGAAAAGAATTTGAAGGACCTGCATCTGCTTTGCCCGAAGAATTATTTCCGCCATGCATCAAGGCAATCCTTAACGGCCTGGAAGACGGAAGAAAAAGGGCTTTGTTTGTCTTGGTAAACTATTTTACTTCTATCGGCTGGGATTATGACATGATTGAGAAAAAACTTAAAGAATGGAATAATAAGAACAGAGAGCCTTTGAAGGAAGTTTATTTGATTGGGCAGGTCAGGTACCATAAGCAGCAGAGGAAAAAGATTCTGCCTCCAAACTGCCCTAAACGAGAAAATAATGTTGTTTTGGTTAATCAGCAGAATTATTACACTGACTTAAGGGTTTGCAATCCTGACTCTTTCTGCGCCAAGATAAAAAATCCTGCGCAGTACACAACAAAAAAAGCCTGGATGGTGGAAAGGAATAAGGGCAAGAAAATATCAAAATAACCGATAATGCCCTAGAATTGCACATGTTGAGTTTTTCTGGTGGTATACGAAATAATTGCTATTTGCCCATTTTTCGAAAACTATATAAACAACCGAATAAATGGGGATTATTAGCAAAAATTGAGGTGATTAGATGGCTTTCGGACTTGAGACTTTAACGGTACCAGACGTGACGCTTGCTATAATAATAGGAACTTTGGCAGCTATTGTTTATTCTTTGAGGATTATGGTTTTGATGGAGCGCAGAATAGCAAGGATTGAGACGCATATCGAAAGGGTTGTTGACAAGGTAATCAAGGAAGAGATTACGATTGAAAGGTCAATGAAGAAAAGGCGCTGATTTTTCTTTTATTTGCTTGATTCATAAGTTATAAGTTCATTGAATGATATTCCTTTTAGTTCTGCTGCTTTTTCATCTATAACATAGCCTGTTGGTGTCTTATCAAGGTCTTCTATGCTGACAAACAGCCAGTCTTTCCTGAAAAACCTGACTGCAAACCAGGGATGTGCGTCAAATACTTTGGAGAAATTCTTTAACTGGTCAACATCCCCTTCTGTAAGATATATTTTATTTGTTTTTGATGATTTGCACTCTATGGACATTCTCCTTACCAAATTGCCAACTAATAAATCAGGTCCGGGGTATCTCATTGAGCCGGAACCTGCAGATCTGATGGTCGCAAATCCTTTTGCCCAGAACATATGCAGCAGTTCTCTTTCTGAGTTGGAGCCTTTTGTTTTATTGGTCATTATTATCCAGAATTTAAATATAAGAATGGGTTTAAATAGTTTAGGCAAAGATCTCGAAAATCCTAGATTTTCGATGATGCTCGAAAATGTTCCATTTTCGACATGTCCAGTGCTATAAATCAATCTTCATGAAATCCTTTGCGCAGATTACATTATCAAAAACATTTCTTGCATCTTCTTCCAGCTCTTGCGTGTTCTTGTATCGTGCGCTGAAATGTATCAGGACTAATTGCTTTGCGTTTGATTTGTTTGCCAATTGCCCGGCCTGCTTTGCCGTCATATGGCCGTATTCCTCACCTTTATCAGTTAATTTAGAGGAGTACGTTGCCTCACAAATCAATAAATCTACACTCTCTGCTGTTTTATAACAGCCAGCGCATAAAACTGTGTCAGTAACATACGCAACTTTCTTTCCCTGCTCCATATCAGTAACATCATCAGGATTTATTTTTTTGCCGTTATGCTCAATCGAATGGCCTTGCTGCAGTTTTCCAATCAGAGGGCCTTGCGGAATTCCTAATTTTTTTACTTTTTTCATGTCAACTTTTCTTTTGTCTTTTTCTATGAATTTAAATCCCAAAGTCTCAATTCCGTGCTCCAGCGGATATGATTCCAACTCGAAATCACCATTTTCAAAAAATTTTCCTGATTTAACTTCTTCAACTTTGAAATCAAGTTTTTTATCAAATACGAATGCCTCGAACATTTTTTCTATTCTTTTTTTTGTTCCAGCTGACCCATAAATTTCAAGAGTTCCGGTGTAATCAGTAGAGCTTAAAGTCTGCATCAATCCCGGCAAACCCAAAACATGGTCGCCATGCCAGTGGCTCAAAAGAATTTTTGTTACTTTGCTTAATGGTATTCCTGCAATCTTGAACTGCCTTTGGGTTCCTTCGCCACAGTCAAACAAAATTCCTTCAGTGTCATAACTAAGAAAAACTGCTATCTGGTTTCTTTCCTTTGTCGGAACCATTGAAGATGTTCCTAAAAATGTTAGCTGCATAGTACATTGAATTGATATAGAATTTATAAGGGTTTTTGTTTGAAATCTTAATTTCGAAATAAACAACCTTTTTAAACACCCAATAATACCTTCACTCATTACATTTTACTA
>CAYHTH010000009.1:0-18479 GCA_964359525.1 uncultured Methanosarcinales archaeon
CGCCGAGGGGAGGACTTTCATCAACTTTTGCCATCGTTCCGTGGCATTGTTAAATGCCACATTGCATGCATTTTGTCAATGTTTTGGCAAAAAGTTGTTTTGAACCCCCGAATCCTTGCGGACAGTGGATCTTTGTGAGCCATATCCAAAGGGATAGCCTTAGCAATCATACGGTTTATTTTCATAAATCACCGCAATACCAGGCTATGCGACCTCGGCATTATTGGAAAAGATTACTAATGGCTTTATAAAAGTTGTTGGTTTGGTTAATAATTAATAACGCAAATTCGACGCTCGGCGCTATTTGCATGAATTATTACGCGCCTCGCAAATATGGTCGAATTTGCGGGATTGAAAATTGTCGGAATAAAGCCCAAGATATTATACGATACGGTAATTTTCAATAATAAAACTTATAAAGAAGGTTATAAATTCAAGTGTAATGAAAAAAGCCGGGATAGTTTATTTTTTTATTTTGTTTTTAATAATCCCGTTTACATTTGCAGACTGGTTTCACAACAGCGAGAACGTGCTTGTCCATATTGACATAAGCGGAGATGCAGAGATAGTTCCAACCGGGGCCTATGTGGATACTGCTGCTGTCAACCTTACTTTTTTTCCCAAGCAAACAAGCACGCAGGATTTGGTAAGGCTTACGACAGAGCCAATTGCAGAAGTATCTGATAAAACTATAATCTTCAAATGGAAAAATCCTCAGGATAATTTTGGCTTCAAAGTTTCTTCTGATGTCAAAACAACAAACACAATAGTCCAAGTTAACGAAAAAATTAATTTTCCAATAGCGGAGCTGCCTGAAGACATAAAGATATACACAAAGCCCAGCGCAACAATAGATTCAGGCAATGAATACATTATACAAATAGCTTCTGAGCTTGTCAAAGGAGAAGATGACTTGTATTCTGCTGTTTTCAAGATTGCGCAATGGACAAAAAGTGATGTGAATTATAACCTCAGCACTATGTCATTGCCTGTAACGCAAAAAGCGTCTGAAGTTCTTAAAAGCAGGCAGGGAGTCTGCGGCGACATATCATCATTGTTTATGGCATTGGCAAGGTCTGTGGGAATTCCGGCAAGGTTTGTTTCCGGCATTGCTTATACAAATTCTGATTTGTTTCCGGAAAAATGGGGCGCTCACGGATGGGCTGAGGTTTATTTTCCTGATTATGGATGGGTTCCTTTTGATGTGACATACGGCGAATTCGGGTGGATTGACCCGACGCATATAAGATTCAAGGATTCTTTTGATTCAGATGAGGCATCAACTTACTACCAATGGGTTGGAAGAAATGCTGATTTGAAGACAGGAAAACTGGATATAAAGGCTGAATTAATTGACGCAACTGGAATTGTTAATGAGCCTGTAAATATTGAAGCAAATGTGCTGAAAAAATCAATCGGGTTTGGCTCTTACAATATTGTTGAAGCCGCAATAGAGAATACCGCAAATTATTATTACAGCACTGAACTATATTTAAGCAAGTCAAGAGAAATAACAATAATTGGAAATGATCTTAAGAGCATCTTATTGCTGCCTCACGAGAAAAAGACAGTATTCTGGATTATAAAGCTTGGAGGAGATTTAAGCAACAGGTATGAATACACTTTCCCATTAGTTGTCGGAACTCTGGATAATACTACGTCTGAAACGAGCTTTGAATCCGATTACAGGCAAACTTATGTTTCACAGGATGAAATGCAGCAGGCTGCCAAGCTGCTTGAAGAGGAAACAGAAAAAAAATATTCAGGAAATGTAATGTTAAATTGCAGTGTTTCGAAAAATGAATTTTATGAATATGAAACTGCGAAAGTTTACTGCACGGCCAAGAACACAGGCAATATTTTTTTAAGTGAGGTCAGCGTTTGCTTTGAGAACAAATGCAATGCAACAAATCTTGGAATTTCGCAAACAAAAAATTTTGTTTTTAATGTAGATAAATCAGCTGCAGGAGAAAAAGAAATTCCAGTCATTCTTAAAAATGAATTAGTTTCAAAGGCATCTTACATTGATTTTAAAATCAATGACGCGCCGAAAATTGAAATTGAAAATCTAAAATTCCCAAATGAAACCGCTTATGATGACAATTTCAAAGTTGAATTTACTTTGGCAAAAAAATCTTTATCAAATCCTAAAGAGGTTGAATTAAGTTTTGTTCAGAATGGCGCAGAGAAAAAATGGTTTGTAAAGGACTTCAGTGAAGACCATAAGTATGTTGTTGACACTGAAGCAAAGCAATTGAAGTATGGAAGTAATGATTATAAAATAAATGTTAATTATAAAGATGGATTAGGCAAGCAATACAGTACAAATAAGGAGTTTTCAATAAGCTTGACCAAAGCTACCTTTTTACAAAGAGCTATTCTGTTTTCAAATGGTTTGGGAAAAGGGGCTATTATAATAGTGCTGGCAGGTTTTGTTGCTTTTGCGGGATTAATTTTGTGGATGTTTAGAAGAACAAAAACAACTTGATTTATTTATTTTCTTTATTGTAAATAACTAAATTTGATAGTATTATCATAACTTTCTATATTGTAAATTAATAAAAAAGGAAAGTATTATATATTCTTAGATAATTTATACAGATATGGAACAAAAAGTAGATCAAGATAAAATAAATTTCATAGAGAAGATTGTGCCTGATACTTCGGTATTAATAGAAGGCCTTTTGTCAGACAAGATAAAGAATAATCGCATCAAAACTAATCAGATTATAATACATGAAGCTGTGATTGCAGAGCTTGAGCATCAGGCTAATTCCAATAAAGCAATAGGATTTCTTGGGCTGGATGAGATTAAAAGGCTGAAACAGCTTTCAACGGAAAAGGAATTTGAGTTTGCTTTCAAGGGCACAAGGCCAAAAGCAGCTGAAATAAGGAACGCTTCGCTTGGCGAGATTGATTCTTTGATAAGGCAGCTTGCTTATGATGAAGATGCGACTTTGGTTACATCTGACAAGGTTCAGAGCGAGGTCGGATTAGCAAAAGGAATGAAAGTCATTTACTTCAAGCGGACTGATAAGGGCTTCAGGAAGCTAAAGCTTGAAAGATTTTTTGATGAAACAACTATGAGTGTGCATCTTAGGGAGAATGTTCCGCCATACGCAAAGAAAGGAATGCCGGGCAACTGGGAATTCAAGGAATTAAGAAAGGCTTTATTGAAAAGAGATGAGATACAGGATATTTCACGAGAGATAATTGAAGATGCTAAATTAAGAAAAGACGGCTTTATTGAAATTGAAAGGCCGGGCTCAACAATCGTGCAGCTTGGAAATTTCAGAATAGTCATAACAAAACCGCCACTCTCCGATGGATGGGAGATAACTGCTGTAAGGCCTGTAAAGAGGCTTAACCTTGATGATTACAAGCTTAGTGAGAAGCTTATGAACAGAGTTGCCAAGCAGGCTGAGGGCGTGCTGATAGCAGGCGCTCCCGGAATGGGAAAGTCTACGTTTGCGCAGGCGCTTGCTGAATACTATGCTAACCAAGACAAAATTGTAAAAACGGTTGAAGCTCCCCGTGACCTGATTCTGCCGGAAAGAATAACCCAATATTCAATTTCTTATGGAGATGCACAGGAGATACATGACATATTACTTCTTTCCAGGCCGGATTACACAATTTTTGATGAGATGAGAAACACCGATGATTTCAAGCTGTTTGCAGATTTGAGGCTAGCAGGAGTCGGAATGGTTGGTGTTGTGCATGCAACTTCTCCAGTAGATGCAATACAAAGATTTATTGGAAGAGTTGAGATGGGCGTTATCCCGCAAGTTATTGATACTGTTATTTTTATTAAAAATGGGTTTGTGAATAAAGTTTTGGAATTAAAGATGACCGTAAAAGTTCCTTCCGGAATGACAGAAGCGGATTTAGCTCGTCCAGTCGTTGTTGTAAATGATTTTGAAACTGGTAAATTAGCTTATGAGATATACAGCTACGGCGAACAGACTGTAGTTATTCCTGTTCAGGAAAACAGAGAAAAAAAAGGAGTGCATAAATTAGCTGAAAACGGCATAATGCAGGAATTCCAGAAATACTCCAGAAATGTGGAAGTTGAAATGGTTTCCGACAACAAGTGCGTTGTTTACGTTCCTGAAGAAGATATTGCAAGAATCATAGGAAAACAGGGAAGCAACATAACAAGAATTGAAGAGAAACTTGGAATCAGCATTGATATCAAAAGTATTGAAGAAAAATATCCTAATAAAAATAGCAATAATACAAATGCCGAAAGGGGAGCCAAAGAGCAAAAAGAAGTTGAATTTGAAATTGCACATAAAAAAAATAGCTTATTGATTGAACTTGGAATAGATATGCAGAACAGAGAGGTTGATGTTTATATCGGAGAAGAGTTCTTATTGAGCGCAAAAGCCGGCAAGACCGGAATTATCAAGATTAAAAAATCAAATAACATAGGCAGAAGAATTATGCAGGCTTTGCAGAATCAGGAGAAGATTAGCTTGAGAGTTTAAAGTTATTAGGATGAGAATCTAATGTCTCGTTATCTGTTTTGTCAATATTGGGTACAAGTATCTGTTCAGTTCCCAGAATAAAGATCTTATTGCCTTTTCATAATCAGCATAACCTAATCTTGGGTCATTTAATCCTACACTGGGGTATAAGCTACTGGGTGTGCTTCCAATTGTACCGGTTTCTTGAGGTGGATTTGGTGTTTGCGGTATAGCGTATAGTGGATCTGTCAGCAGGTCTACCATCACATGTCTTAATTCTATTAATCCCTGGAGACCAAATCTTTCTTCAAACACATCCAAGTCGGCCTTGCTTATATGCCCAAGCCGGTTAAAAAGAGTCTGATTATGCCTTATTTCCGGAGTACTAGCCGGCTTGATTGCAGCATCTATTGAAGTGTGCATTGGGGTCAATCAGTTCTCTATTCTTGCAATGGGTTACTTATATACTTTTCTTTTGAACGCAGGAAATCCTTTCCAAAACATTTTTATACATTCTAAATTAATTTATTTCTATGCTTGACATAAAATTTGTTAGGGAAAATCCTGACATCGTAAAGAAGGATTTGCAGAAGAGAAATGACAAGGAGAAGCTGGAATGGGTAGATGATTTGCTAAATAAAGATTCTGAATACAGAAGATTGCTTCAGGATAATCAAAGGCTAAGGCAGGGAAGGAATACTATAACTGATGAAATCAACAAGTTAAGAAAGCAGGGCCTGGATTTCAAGGAAAAAGTGCAGGAAGCAAAAGACCTGCCTGATAAAATAAAGCAAAGTGATGAAAAATTAATTGAACTGAAGAATAAAATTGATTATTATCTGATGAGACTGCCAAATATTTTGCATGATTCTGTTCCTGTCGGCAAAGATTCAAATGACAATACTGTTGTAAGGGCATGGGGAGAAAAGCCAAAATTCAATTTTGAATTAAAGCCTCATGGAGAATTACTGCAGGAATTAGGAATGGCTAATTTTGAGAAAGCTGCCGAAGTTGCGGGGCATGGTTTTTATTATTTAATGGGTGATGCTGCAAGGCTTGAACTGGCTTTGGTGCATTTTGCAACTGAATTTCTTACAAAAGAAGGATTTACTTTAGTGGAACCGCCTTTAATGCTGAGGAGGGAACCATATGAAGGAGTTACAGATTTAAAGGATTTTGAGACGATGATGTATAAGATTGACGGCGAAGATTTGTTTTTAATTGCTACATCAGAACATTCGATTGCTGCTTTATTAATGAATGAAGTTTTGGAGGAAAAACAACTGCCTTTGAAATTAGCTGGTTATTCACCTTGTTTTAGAAAAGAGCTTGGAAGCCACAGCATTGACACAAAAGGAATTTTTAGGGTGCATCACTTCAACAAAGTTGAGCAGTTTATTTTCTGCAGGCCTAAAGATTCCTGGAAATTTCATGAGGAATTGCTGAAAAACGCAGAAACTATTTACCAAAAATTAAAAATTCCTTATCGTGTTGTTAATATCTGCACCGGAGATATTGGAATTGTTGCTGCAAAGAAATATGATATTGAATCATGGTTTCCGCGAGAGAATTTGTATCGAGAGGTTGTAAGCTGCTCAAACTGCACTTCTTATCAGGCAACTCGCTTGAATATAAAATATAGGAAAGGAGAAGAAAAAGAGTACATTCACACTTTAAACAGCACTGCGATTGCAACTTCAAGGACTGTTCGTGCAATTGTTGAGAATTACCAGCAGAAAGACGGCACGATAAAAGTTCCAACTGTTCTACAGAAATATTTAGGAAAGAAGATAATAGGAAAAAAAGATTCTGCAAAATCATCTAACGGCCAATAATTTCTTCTCTTTCAAATCTCCATGCACAGAATGTTTTGTGGTTTCCCAGTAGAAATCCCTAAATTTTTTCACAATAGGATTTTCAAAGTTAAGCCTGTACATCTTTGCTTTTCCAACCACTCTTGTTTGCTTTACTATTTTGCTTTCTTCAAGCTTCTTCCAAAATAATTTTAGTGTGGAATAACCGACACCAGATTGGGACGCTATATCAGTCATGCTGTAATCAAAGTCCTCATTGACTATTAGAAAATCCATTACCTTAAGCATCGGGCTGTCTCCGAATATCTGCAAAAATGCTGTTTTTGTTTCCATGTGAGATTGATACGTTTGTAAGTATATAAATATTTCTATTTATAGCCCATATTGGCTACTTATTAACATCAAAATAAGAAGGATTATATACAAGAAATTAAGTGTTCTGGAGATGGGAAAAAAGCTCTCAGACGCAGATTATTTAAAGATAAAGAAAAATATAATAAAGAGATTGTATGCAAATAAGGCATTCAGCAAAGGCCATTTGCTTTATGAAAGATTAACTTCAGGAATTCCGCCGCATCTTGCAGGATTTGTCGATGAAGTGCTTGATGAACTTGTTAAAGAAGAAATAGTTATCCATTATGGAAGAACGAAACATGGTGATGCTTACCAGTTAAATGTCCAAAAGTTAAAAGAAATTGAAGAAATTATTTTTGAAAAATAATTAATTTTATAATTAAAAAAGAGGAATAATGGCAAAAATACACGGAATTGTTTATTTGATAATTGGATTATTCATTTCTATTGCTTCTTACTATATTAAATATGACAAACTTTATCCTTTCTTTTATGTCGGATTGCTGTTTATCACTTTTGGCGTTGCTAAAATTGTTATTGGATTTATTAATAAGGAAGAGAAAAAACAATCTCCATTAAATAGATTGAATCCAAATCAATTTAGACAAGCCCCTAAACAGCAATACAAAAGATGCCCAACCTGCGGGAATGTTGCAAGGGCTTCTGACAATTTCTGTGCGAGATGTGGAAACAGATTGTATTAATTCTATTTTTATCATAAATTATTTAAACCATTGAAAATAAACAGAGAATAAAATGGGTGGCTTGTTCAAGGATATTTTGGGAAGCAGCGAATCTCTGTTTAAGAATGATGTTTCATTAGATTATTCTTTCATACCGAAACTTGTGCCTTACAGGGAAAGGGAGCAGAGGATAATCGCAAGTTGCATCAAGCCTTTGCTCCAGGAAAAGTCAGGCAAAAATGTTTTCATATACGGCCAGCCCGGTGTTGGAAAAACAGTTGCACTGAAAAAAGTTCTTGCAGAGCTGGAAGAAGAGACAGAAGAGGTCATCCCTATCTATGTAAGCTGCTGGCCGCACAACACGACTTTCAAGATATTTACGGAAATATGCGAGCAGCTTGATTTCAAGTTCATACAAAATAAAAAAACAGAAGAGCTTTTCAAGCTTATTAAACAAGTATTTAACAAAAAATCAGTTGTTTTTGTCCTTGATGAGGCCGACAAGCTGGAAGATTTAGATTTCTTGTACATGATTCTGGAAGATATTTACAGAAAAACAATAATTTTGATAACTAATTACAAAGAATGGGTAATAAATCTGGAAGACCGCGTAAAATCCAGACTAATGCCTGAAATGATTGAGTTCAGGCCATACAATTACGAAGAGACAAAAGGAATCCTGAAGCAGAGGGCAGAATATGCTTTCCATCCGGGAGTTTTAAGCAATGAATCATTTGAATTAATAGCCAAGAAAACATTTGAACTGCAGGATATAAGAACCGGATTGCATTTGATGAAGGAATCTGCCTTAATTGCAGAAAACAAATCATCAAGAAAAATATCGCTTGAGCACGCACAGCAGGCACTGAATAAGATTGATGAGTTTACCATCAAGAATCCTGAGGAGCTTGCAGATGATGAGCATTTAATTTTGGATTTGGTTAAGAAGAATTCCGGGCAGAAAATCGGCGACTATTTCAAGATGTATCAGGAGAACGGCGGCAAACTTGTTTACAAATCATTCCAAAGAAAGATTGAGAAGCTTGAGCAGGGCAAATTTATCACTGTTGAAAAAACAGCAGGCGGGGAAGACGGGAACACTACAATAATAAAAAGCAATTCTGAGAAGAAATTGACGGATTTTTGACGAGTATAATTTAAATTACCTAAGCACTGCCCCCACACCATGATTAACTATATATTCTTCAAGCTCCCTAAAATGTTCCAGACCGTATGACTTCCTAAAAGCCCTGATTAAACCTTTAACCTGCTCATTAGTATAAGTTTTATTTTTGCGTTGTAAAACTGCTTCAGTGATTTTAGTCATAATGGTATCATTTAATATTAATTCCCTTATGTGGTCTCCCCATTCCCTTATATCTCTTTCAATAGATGCTGATAGTGGCATCAATTTAGCAAGTTCGATGTAAATATCTTCGCCCAATTCCCTGTATTCATGCTCGGAAGTTGGATCTTCCATTATCTTAACTACAAGTTTTACAAATATATGTTCGGCTGTTGCCAATTCATCTTTTAATTCTTTACCCAAAAAAAGTGCAGTAGCAATTCTTTCTATTTCAAAAAAAGCAGGTTTGTCAAAAACAAAACCTTCTTCTTTGAATATTCTATAGATACGGGGTTCTTCCTGGAAAATAAGCTGAAAAATCCCCCTAAGCAATTCAGGAAAGTTTTTGGGTTTTTCTCTAATTAATCTAATAAGATGAAGCTCTAGTTTTATTATATCGTGAACTTTTTTAAAAAGTTTGATTAGTTGTCGATGTTTGTTAAACTCGTGGACTATGCTATCAGTTAAATCAACTGTTTCTGCTCTGCTCTCTTCCGATGTCAATCTTTTCAAGTCAGATAAAATTTCCTCCTCACTCCTTTCTTCTTTATGTATATTTACAAAGTCTTTAGAAATTAACGCTTCTATTTTATCAAGAACCGGCTGAAGATCGCCCCAAAATCTTGGCGAATGTACAACTTTTGAGTCATTTAAGTTCCCAGGCTTGAATAATCTTGCGAGATCTTCCCTATGAGCAAAATCCTGCAAATGTTCTTTCCATAAATCAAGAATTTTTTTTCTATTTAAGACCAAATCTTTCGCTATACCTTCTTCACTCATCAAATGCACAAAATGGCTGAAGGAACTCATAAATCAAGAATTAGATTATTACAATAAAAACTTACCGCTTATTTTATCTCAAACCCACTGAAATTTTCCAGTTCCTTGTGATTGATTTTGACTTCTTTAACTTTTGAATGCCCGGGATTATTTTTTATAAAATTAATCAATTTATTTATTTTTTCTTCTGAACCTTCGGCAACAACTTCTACATTTCCATCCGAAAGGTTTCTCGCGTATCCGTTTAATCCAAGTTCCTGCGCTTTTCTTCTAGTGCTGTCCCTGAAGAAAACACCCTGCACTTTGCCTGAGACTATAAGATGAATGCATTTCATGCTTTTAGCAGTGTTTTTAGATTTTATATATGTTTTGATTTATTTTCAATATTGTAAGTAAGCACTGGACACTGGACATCTTCGGCTGAACTATTTAAAGGAAAACTTCCTATATGGTATTGCAGGAAAAAAAGAGCAGCGATGTTCTTTTCACCCCCTCCTGCAAATTAAACAAAAAAGGTGATATAAAATGGAATTAAGCAATGAGTTTATCGAGGATTTATTTTTCAGGCAGATGAAAGAGGTAACATTAAGGTCAAATAAGCAGCTGAGGAGCTTTGACGCCCAGTTCAGCGGCATCAGATTAAGGAGGTGAATTAGCATGAAACAAAAATTTTTGGATGAATTTGAGGTAAAGCTTGACTTTTACGATGAAACATACCTTGAAGATGATCTTGAGAATGATGAAATCAGCAGCATCGAAGAAGGTTTTATGTTGGGATATTTAGGTTAAATTTTTATTTTTTCATAAACTATTTATACCATTGCCTTTTCCTGAAATTCATGAGAATTTTAAATCCTGATGAGTTTAAGATGGAAAAGGCTTCCATAATTGAATCTATTTCAGACGGTGCCGTCTTTATTTATCCTACCGATACAATTTACGGCATTGGGTGCAATGCGCAGATTTCCAATTCTGTAAAGAAAATAAGGAAATTAAAAGCAAGAGCATCAAATCCTTTTTCTGTAATCGCCCCTTCTGTGGATTGGATAAAAAATAACTGTGTTGTTACAAAAGATGGAGAAGGATGGATTAAAAAGCTTCCCGGCCCTTATACTTTAATATTCAAGCTGAAAAATAAAAAATGCGTTGCTAAAGAAGTCAATTCCGGATTAGAAACTCTTGGAGTCAGAATCCCAAAACACTGGATAAGCAAGGTTGTTGCCGAAGCAGATATTCCTGTTGTTACGACTTCTGTAAATAAAAGCGGCCAGGATTATATGACCTCAATTGAAGATTTGGATGAAACAATGGAAGAAAAAGTTGATTTTGTTATTTACGAAGGTGAGAAGGAAGGAAAGCCAAGCAAGATAGTTGATTTAACGGATAATGTTAAGATTATTGAAAGGTAAATTCTAAAAATTCTTACTTCAAATGAAAAAATTCAATTAATACTCCAAGAGGCTTCATCCAAAAAATAGGTTAGCGGCCTTGAAGTCGAGTCCCTTTGCGTATCACATAAAAGGAGGTCAGGGGGTTGTCCCTTACGGGGCTTGACCGATGCTTTAAGTAAAGATGAACTGGGCTCGAACACAGCGAGCAGAGATTTACATGCGGTTGATAGCTTACAATTTAGGAGCTATAA
Organism: uncultured Methanosarcinales archaeon; assembly: GCA_964359525.1. GTDB lineage: Archaea > Nanobdellota > Nanobdellia > Woesearchaeales > GW2011-AR4. The sequence goes on from CAYHTH010000009.1 coordinate 11,088, forward strand.
TTATGGAGATTTTCTACTAAGCCGGCAAATTCGATATATTAATATACAAGTAAGTCTAAAATGGAGATTATAATTATTTTTTTAGAGACAAACCAATAATGAAAAAGATTATTGTATTATTTCTAATGTTAGTGTTAAGTGGTTCAGTCGCTCACGCAGGTATTTTTGATTGGATAACTGGAAAGGCAACTGGCGAAGAAAAGCCTGATTTAGTAATAACTGATTTGACGTGGTCTGAGCCAGTCGTTGCATTACAGTCTTTTGCAGCTACTATAACTGTAAAAAATATTGGAACTGCGCCCAAGCCAGAAGGAGATATAGTATTTGCAGTATCCACCCCATTAACAACTTCAAGATGCATTCATAATGGCATTGTGGGTATTCTAGCCCCAGGCGACTTTATAACAAAAACATTTACTTTTACCTGTTCTGAGCTTGAAAAAAACAATTATGGTTTTCCAGAAGGAAATTATGAAATAACCGCCGTCATTGATTATGATAAGGCATTGGATGAATTGGACGAAACAAACAATGCATTTACAAAAACCCTTGTTGTTGGAACAGCCAAAACCCTTGTTTCAGAAGTAAAGGAGCAAGTTAAATGCACTTTTTTGGATTCAAGTTCTGAACAAAAATGCTACACATCTGATGGAAAATTTGCATGCTCAGGAATAGGAAGCTGCGCAATAGGTGTTTCAGGTCAGCAAGGGCAGCAATTGCATTGGAAAAATTCGTGCGGAAGCGAGGCTTATACAAAAATTGACGGTGTTGATGACAGCCTAGAATTCAAATGCGAACCGATAGCAATCCCGCCGCCAACCTCCACAGAAACAGTAGCAGTGCCTGCAGGCGCTGTATATGAAGAAGTTACATGCGACTTTGCATACTCAAATGCAATCCAGCAGTGTTATAGCGAAGATAAAAAGTTCAGCTGCACAGGAAAAGACAGATGCCTTGCTAAAATTTATGGAAAGAAAGGAGAGCGGATAATCTTTAAAGGCACATGTAAGGAAGGGTACAGTGAAATTTTAATTGATGGTGTTTATAATAATGTATGGTTTAACTGTAAACAAGCTCAAACACAAACTCCAACCCCTACGTCAATTCCAGCAGAAACTTTTAAAGAGCAAGTAAAATGCATGTTTTTAAATTCAGAAACACTTCAAAATCCCCACACCTCAAAAGAAAAATGTTACACTGATGATGAAAGATTCGGATGTGTATGGACGGGAAATGTGGCTGAAGAGCAGATTAGCGGAAAATCAGCCAAATATTCTTATTGCATAGCTGACGTTTCTGGAACACAAGGAGAAAAACTTACATGGAAAAGCTCCTGCGGCGGTTATGCTTATACTGTTATTGATGGAAGCAATGAAAATGCTGAATTTAAATGCCTTCCAGCAAAGGACGTAACTGCAGAACAAATCAAGGGGCATGGATTTAAACACGCATACTGGCAGTGCTATGATGGTACAGAGCAAAAGCAAGCAGTTTCAGCAAGTGTTTCCTGCCAATCTTCAGAGACTTGGCAAGAAAAGGCTAAGGAATTCTGTAAGGATCATTGTTATAAGGATGGAAGCAAATGCGGTGTAAATACTTTCAGTGTTTCAGGAGAATGTTATTTTGCAAGCGAGGCTGAAAGAAAAAAAGAAGAAATTAAAATGAGAGAGGAAGCAGGGCAGAGAATGATGGCGTCTGTTTTAATTTATTCCTATCTTGGAGATTGCCCAGAATGCGCTGAATTGGAAGCATTATCTGTAAACAAAATGCCTCTTAAGACAGAGGATAGGGCAAAAACAACTGATTTCAGATATGCAAATTTTAACTACAAGCAGTTCTTAGACAAATATCAGAATGAAAATGTTTTGTTATACCTTGATATAATGGCAGAGATTAAGGAGGGTGAAGCCAAAGCTTATGCCAAGGTTTATGAAAGGCCTGGAAAAATTGATTTCAAAACAGCAGAAGAATGGTGGCGCAATCAAGTTTTAACCAAAGCAATAAAGCCTGTCTATGACACTTTGTCTGATAAGGTGATAACTGCGCCAGAAATAAAGACAGACTTTCTGGTTTATTATTATTCTGGAGATTGTCCTGAATGCGAGAAATTAAAAAATATCCAGGCAGATATAGGAGACAAGAAAGTTGTGGTTGGCACTGAAAGCTCAGGAAAAACAAGCATGTCTTTGGCTATAGTTGCGGCATTAAAATCCTTTTTGGAAAAACATAAAGATGAAAATTATCTCATATACGGCATGTATTCTGGAGATAATGACCTTAGTTTATATGCAAAAGCAGGAAAAGCAGATTATTGGGAAACAGGAGAATGGATAAGGCAGATCAGAGCAGGCAAGCTTTCTCCTACTGGCGTTGTCGGAAAAACAGAGGAGGAAATAAAAAAACAACTAGGGCAACAAACAGAAAAACAAAAACCAGCAGAAGAAGTTATAATTTGCAAGGATTCCTGCCCATTGAATGGAAAATGCTATCCTTTTGGTTACAGAAAGGGAGGAGAATACTGTTCTGATGAAGGGGCATTTAAAGAGCAGTTAAAAGCAGATGCTGTTTGCGATAATAATTTTGAGTGCTCGACAAATGTTTGCATAGACGGAAAATGCATTAGTTCTGGTTTGATCCAAAAAATTGTTAAGTGGCTTAAAAATTTGCTGCCTGGCGGGAAAGAAGCAAAAGAGAATGCAAAAAGCGTGGACTGCGGAACAAGCAGCGAATGCATGGAGGACGCATTCAAAGCGTGCAAACCGGCCAAAATGAGTCAGAGCCAGGGTGGGCCGATATCTGAGATTGCGATTGTCGGGCTTGAAGGCAAAAAATGCGTGCTAAAATGGACAGCTGGCAATGAGTCTATGACGTGCAAATTCGAGAATTATGCGCTTGGCATGAAAGATATGGGATCTGGATCTATGGAACAGTACTGCGAAGGTCCGCTTACTTATAGGCTTGCATCCGCACCAAAAATGGCGAGAGCGCCAGTGTTCAATTCTGTTATGGTTGCAACAAAATTATCGGCAGATCCAAACGATCTAAGATACAGCTTTACTGCACAAGATCCGGACGGCGTCAGCGAATTTAGTATAGTGAAGTCAAACTTCGGCGAGGTAGCCGTAAAAGTGGAGCCTCCATGCGCTAAAGAATTCACCACTGAGCTCAAATTCAATCCTTCAGATCTTCCCCTTAGTGCTTCAGTTATAGATTGTGGCACGCAGGTTACTAGACAGGAGCTAAAGGTGGATATTCAGATTCCAATTAGTCCTGCATCTGCTCCTAAAACAAAGCCCAGCACAGAAATACAACCTCAAAAAACTGAGCAAATTAAGAAAGAAAATATACAAGAACCAATTTCAGCACAACAAAAAACTCCAGCGCCTGAACAAGTCTCTACAACACCAAGTTCTTCTAAACTTTCCAAAGAGCAAGTAAGATGTAAATTTATAGATCCAGAATTAGTGCAAAGATGTTACGCTGATTTTGGTAAACTGGGATGCCAAGACATCAAAAGAAAATGTTATACAGATGACGGCAAATTTGAGTGCTCTGATATAACTGTAGCGTCAACACCACTTGGAAGCGGATTTATGTATGTGCCGTTTTGCATAGCTGAGGTTTATGGTGAACCAGGAACAAAGCTGGCATGGAAAAGCAACTGCGAAGGATATGGCTATACAATAATTGACAGGAGCAATGAAGATGTAACATTTATGTGCATGCCATTAGGAAGCCAAATAAAAGGATTTTTACACGCATATTGGAAGTGTGGCAACGGGGTAGAGGAAAAATCAATTGAAGGTGTTGACCTAACGACTTGTAAATCTTCAGAAATATGGAAAGAATATGCCAAAGAATCTTGTAAAAACCAAGGCGGGATAAAGGATTTCAGTGTTTCAGGGGAATGTTCTATAGCTGTACAAAAAGAAGGAGTCTTTATTTCTACTTGATAAATCGGAGAAGAAATATGGTATCAACCAAGAGAATATGAAAAGGTTTATAATTCCTACTTTTGTTGTTTTTTTATTAGTTTTCCCCTCTGTTTCTGCAGCTATTTTTGATAGGATAACTGGAAGAGCTACAGAAGAAATCATAACAGAAGAAGTCAAATGCGTGTTTAAAGATACAAAGCTAGAGCAAGGATGTTATAGCACAGACAGCCAGTTTCGCTGTTCAGGAATGGATAGCTGTACAGCAAATGTTTCAGGGAAAAAAGGCCAAAAGCTTAAATGGAAAAGCAGCTGTGAGGATAGAGAAATAACCACTAAGATTGATGGAATTCACGAAATTGTAGAATTTAAATGCAAGGAAAAATACGAATTCCTGCGGACAGCTCCACTGCAACTAATGCTTTTTAAAGAGCAGGTCAAATGCATATTTGCAAATTCCGACTCAGAGCAGAAATGCTATAGTGATGACAACAGATTTAGCTGCTCAGGAGCAGGCTCCTGCATAGCTGATATTGCTGCACCCGGCTATGGCATGAGAATTATATGGAAGAGCACTTGCGGAGGCTTTTCATACACATTCCTTAATCAAACAAACAAAACTATAGAATTCAATTGCCAGGGAATTAAAGATCCTTATGTCTATGAAATTATAGAAGAGGAAGTCAAATGCATATTTGCAAACTCAAGCTCTCAGCATTCCTGTAATCCTTTCATGGGCAAGGTTTCCTGCTCTGGAGCAGAGGAATGCACTGTCAGAGTTTCAGAAGAAAAAGGAAAGATGCTTGAATGGCATAGCAGCTGCGACAGGTATGACTATTTATTTCGGCCTATTCAGTATACAGTGATGGACGGGAATCCTGAAGAGGTTAAATTCATCTGCAGGCCGCTTCCAAACATTATACTTAACAGCGGCAAAGTTTATGCCTATCTTTTTTATAGGGGAGAATGCAACAAAGACTGCAAAAAGATTGAGAAAGCCCTGCTGAAATATAAGGAAAAATACCCTCAGCTTGAAGTCAAGACATTTGACATGGCAATTCCTGAAAATGCAGAATTATTCTCAAATATATTTTTTAACCGCGGACATGGCCCGGAATATCTGCCTGTTCTTTTTATGGCAGGGGCTATTTCTTCTTCAATGAGATATGATAAGCGGTATATGGAAGGCACAGATATGTTTGGCATGGATTCCCGTATACAAAATTGCATTGAGCAGGGCACTTGCCCAAAGCCTTTTCGCTCTGAGCAGGAGATTTTTGTTGAAAAAAATTATGAACGTTATATTAGGCAGGGTGTATGGTGCCTGTTTGATGATCCTGAATTAGTTGAGAGATGCACTGAAAACTTTGATATTCCAGAGTGTTCAAATATAGTAAGGGAATGCTATACAGAGAACAATGAATTCGGGTGCAAATGGGATGGAGGCATTGTTGCAGCTGAAGATGGAAGAAAATATGCATACTGCATAGCAATGACTGCAGCTCCTGAAAATGTAACAACAAAACTTAAATGGAAAAGCAGCTGTGAGGGCTCTGCTGAAACTGTAATAGATGTTATGCAGGATTATATTGAATTTAAATGTGCTCCATCCACAAATGTAACACCAGAGGATATAAGCGGAAAAGGATTTCTGCATGCTTACTGGGAATGTTATGACGGCACTGAGCAAAAGAGTGCAGAAGGTGCAGGAGTTTGCAAAACATCAGAAGAATGGAAGATGGAAGCTAAAGAATTTTGCAGGTACAAATGCCACAAAACCAGCAATTTCTTGTGCGGTATAAATCAATTCAGCGTTTCAGGAGAATGCTATCCTGAACCAAAAGAAGAGCCTGTTCCTGCGCCAATAGAAGAAGAATTTGAAAAAGAGCAAATAGAGAAGGGCAAAGAAAAGGAAGAGCAGATCAAAAAAGAAATAACTAAAGAACCTGAAAAGCCAGAAGAAAAAGAGGAATTTCTGTTCTGTAAAGATTCCTGCCCTTTTGAAGGGAAATGCTATCCTTTCGGACATAGGCAAGGGGAAAAATACTGCTCTGATGAAGGAGTTTTTGTATTTCAGTTGGAAGAAGATTCAATATGTGATAATAACTTTGAATGCTCAACAAATGTCTGTGTAGACGGAAAATGTGTAAGCTCCAATGTAATCCAGAAGATTATTGATTGGCTTAAGAGATTGTTTGGTTAGCCATCAAATGTTCTCTAGTTTCCCATAATCTCTGCCTTTTTGCTGATTAACGCTTTCTGCGTTTAATGTTAATAAAAAAGTTGTGGCTTACAAGAGATAACTTTTTAAACAAATATATTTTATTCTGATGCATGGACAAATCAAAGCTAAGAATACTGGCCGCAGGGGATATTCATGGAGACACTTCTGCAGCTAAGAAATTAGCAGAGCAGGCAGAAGAGGAAAACATTGATTTAGTTGTGCTTTCCGGTGATTTAACGTACGCAGAGGCATCTACATCAGGCATCATAGGGCCATTCATCAAGAAAGGCAAGAAAGTCATTCTAATTCCAGGCAATCATGAAACTGTTGCAACTGCTGATTTTCTTGCTGAGCTGTACGGCGCAACCAACCTGCACGGCTATTCCATCAAATGCAAAGATGTGGGATTGTTTGGATGCGGCGGAGCTAACATTGGAATGTTCCAGCTTGGGGAAGATGAAATTTTTGAACTGATAAAAAAAGGATATGATAGAATAAAAGATTCCAAAAAAAAGATATTGGTAACACATATCCACCCATCCGGATCATTAATGGAGAAATTCACCAACATTTTTCCAGGAAGCGACGGAGTAAGAAAAGCAGTAGATACTTTCAAACCCGATATTCTTCTTTGCAGCCATGTGCATGAAGCAGAAGGCATTGAGGAGATGATAGGCAAAACAAAGGTTATTAACGTCGGCAAAAAGGGAAAGATAATTGAAGTTTAAGATTGATTTCTAATTTTTATATTAAAATTGGGTTTCAAACATTAAATTAATAAATTTAAAAATAATTGTCAATAGAATTCTATATCAGGCTTTTTGGGTTTTGGCTTGGACTTGGTGTTGATCTCCTCTTCCTCGTCTTCGTCTTCCGGCGCCTTGACTGGCTCCATTTTTTTAAGCTCATCCTCGCTGAAAAGCTCTGCAAACAAATCTTCTGTGGATTGTGAAACTTCTTCCTTTGCTTCAGTTGAAGATGGTGCACTCGCTTGCTCTGATGAGCTAATTTCAACAGTGCCTGATGAAGAATCTCCAAATATATTTGCAATAGGGGATTCATTGGAAGGCACAGAAACTGAAGGCTCATTAGAAAATATTTCTTGCGAATCACCGACAAGATTCTGGAGCATCTTGATTACTTTTTTAATCTCCTCATGTGAATCCTCTTTCGTGTCTATGCTGACTTTCATGCCCCTGAATTTGAGTTATTAGCTTAAAAATCTTTTGGTTTCAA
>CAYHTH010000010.1:0-18165 GCA_964359525.1 uncultured Methanosarcinales archaeon
TTCTTCTCTCTCTGTTATAGGCAGTATTCTTTAATGGTATATAAAGATTGCGAAAGTGGTTTTTAGAATTCTAATTAGAACTATTTTTTCATTATTGAAACTAATTCATTCTTTTTCTCTTTCATCAGCCCTTCAGAATCAGCTTCAAGGTTTAATCTTAACAAAGGCTCTGTGTTGCTTGGCCTTACATTAAACCACCAGTCATTAAAATCAACTGAAACTCCGTCTAATCTCGATATTGATTTTGGGTTTTGCTTTTTATAAATTGATTCTATTTCATTTAATTTTGCATTTTTATCCTTTACTTCTACATTTGTTTCTTCGATTGTATGGTATTTTCTGAACTCGTCCAATAACTTTGACAGCGGCTTATTTTCTTTTGATACAATCTCAGCTACAATCAGGCTGGTTATGATGCCTGAATCTGCCCTGTAGTTGCCTATATAATAATAGTGCGCGGAATGCTCGCACGCAAATATTGCCTTTGTCTGCCGCATTGTTTCTTTTATGAAAGAATGGCCAACCCTTTCAACAATCGGAATCCCGCCGTACTTTATTATTGTTTCAGGAACAATTTTGCTGCATACAACATTATGAATAATTTTTACGCCTTTCTTTTTGGATAAAATATTTTTTACAATTAAAGATGAAATTAAGGAGCTGTTGATTACATTCCCTTTTTCATCAACAAAGAAAATTCTGTCAGCATCCCCGTCAAAAGCCATTCCGAAATCACATTTTCTCCCGCGAACTGTTTTCTGAAGCTGGACAAGATTCTCAGATTTTGACGGGTCAGCCAAATGATTCGGGAAATTTCCGTCAAGTTTAAAGTACAGTGGCACAATTTTGGTTGGCAATCCTTTATAGACAAGCGGAATTACTTTTCCTGCCATTCCGTTGCCGGCATCGGCAGCAATTTTTAGTTTTCTTAATTTTTTAACGTCAATGAATTTATGGACATGTTTTACATAATCTTTAAGAATATCTTTCTTGATTATTTTTCCCTTCTTATTTATTTTTGATTTTAAGTAGCCTTCATTCTCAACAATTTTTTTAATTGCCCGTATTCCTGTGTTTTCATTTATCGGAATAGCATTTTCCCTGCACAGTTTCATCCCATTGTACTGCGGGGGATTGTGGGAAGCTGTGAACATTGCTCCGGGCTTATTAAGAAATCCGGATGCAAAATAAACTGCGTCAGTGCAGATCTCTCCGATAAAAATTGCATTCGCGCCTTGGTCGGTTATTCCTTTCATCAGCGCCCTGCTTAATTTCGGGGAAGAAATCCTCATATCAGAGCCGACAATGATATTTTTTGCTTTCAGAAAATAAGTGAATGCCCTGCCTATCTTGTAGACTATCTCTTCACTAAGAGTTTCAGGATACACTCCCCTTATATCATATGCTTTGAATATTTCAGATAACATCAAATTTATCCATTATCAATTAATATTTAAATGTTTGTGGATATTAGTAAAAGACAGAAGTTTTAGGACATGCAATATGTCTTTTACCAATTAGAAAACGACAACTATTGTCCATTAATTATTGTCGTTTTGTATATTTTATAAACTTAATACTTCAAGAATACTAGAATAAATTGCCATAATCTTTTTAAACTGAACAGTGTTTGTTCTGTTGATGGAACCGAATCGTGCTAATATGGGTGAACTGTATGGAATATACGCAGCGGCAGCTGTTGCGACACTTGCTGCGGCAAGACCTCCGAATTCGAATGTAGGTTATATAGACTTTTTGAGGAGTCTCTTGGATACCCAAGAAGGAAGACCCGTTGACCCGAAAGTCTGCGGATTGGGTATGGGGGAAAGTGCGCAATACTTTAGTGTTCTGGAAGATCATTGCCTCGTTATCAGAACTCCTACTCAATGCACCGTGCCTGAAGTGGTTGTTGCACTTATGCGCCCAAAACCCGCAAAGCTAGAAATTGTTTCTCTTAATGATTTAGCAATGAAGTAATCTTATTCAATCTCCCTTTCATCTTCTTCTATCGGCACAACACCTTTCCATTGCTTCTCAGCCAATTTATATCTTTCAATTGTTCCGATGTCAAACCATTGGCCTGCAAATGGAAATCCCCTTAATCTTCCAAGTTTTGCAAGTTTTGGAAAGACATCTTTCTCCAGCATTGAAAATCCGTTCGGAATCATGTCGATAACTTCAGGCTCCATTATATAGAAGCCGGCATTAATTAAGTTTGAAGGAGATTCTTCTTTTTTTGGCTTCTCAACAAACTCAATTATTCTTGAGCCGTCAAGCCGTGCAACTCCGTAATGAGAAGGATCCTCAACCGTGGTCAAAGCAAGGGTAGCAAGAGCGTCTTTTCTTTTGTGAAGCCTGAACATTCTGGGGATGTTGATATTTTTTAATTCATCTCCGTTCGAAACTATAAAGCTGTCCTTCAGGTATTTTTTTGCTAATTTTAACGGGCCTGCCGTACCGAGCGGCTTATCTTCCTCAATATAGGTAATGTTTACTCCAAAATTGCTTCCGTCTCCAAAATAATCCTTTATCTTGTCTTTAAGGTGGCCAACACATAAAACAATATCCCTTATTCCATGTTTTTTCAGTAAATCAAAGATATGCTCCGTCACAGCTTTTTTATGAACTTCAAGGAGCGCTTTAGGAATTTTATCTGTTAACGGGCTTAATCTTGTGCCCTTCCCTCCAACAAGAAGAACTGCTTTGCTTGGGATATTTGTACCCAAAGACTCTGATAAAAGATTTTCAATTTCCTGCGAGCGATTTTTAATATCGAGGCCGTCTATTCTTTTATCTATCTGGCCTATTAGGTTTTTATCAAGAGTTATAGTAATTCGTTCTTTCATTTTCAATAATTTTTAATCCTAACCCCACGAATTTCAAATACCCTAAAGTTTACCTATTTATAAACCTTTTGTTTTTTGTATGATGAAGTATGATAAAATAGAAAAATTTAAATATCCCTTGGGGTTATCCCGGCAAGGGGTTTATGGACAGAAACTTAGCATTGGATTTTGTGAGGGCTACAGAAGCTGCAGCTATAAGCTCTTCTTTCTGGGTCGGCAAAGGAAATGAGGCGCAGGCCGACAACGCTGCAGTTGAAGCTATGCGAAAAGCCTTTAGTGTCATCGATATGGATGGCACCATTGTGATTGGCGAAGGCGAGAGAGATGAAGCGCCGATGCTTTACATTGGCGAAAAAGTTGGTTCTGGAAAAGGCATGAAGCTCGATATTGCTATTGACCCGTTAGAGGGAACTACTATCACGGCAAGGGGCGACCCAAATGCGATGTCTGTTTTTGCAGCAGCCCCTCATGGCGGATTATTAAACTCTCCTGACACTTACATGGACAAAATTGCCGTAGGCCCAAAGTGTGTCGGCGCAATAGACCTTGATGCTTCTGTTGAAGAAAACATTAACACTGTGGCTAAAAAGCTCGATAAGGACATTGAAGAAGTTACTGTAATGATACTTGACAGGGAAAGGCATAAAGAGCTGATTGAAAAAGTAAGGAAATGCGGCTGCCGAATCAGGCTGATACGGGACGGAGACATTGCAGGTGCCCTGGCGCCCGCTATTAAGGAATCAGGAGTGGATATTCTAATTGGGAGCGGCGGAGCCCCTGAGGGAGTTATCGCAGCAGTCGCGCTCAAATGTTTTGGCGGTGAAATACAAGGAAGGTTGAAGTTCAGGAATGAGAATGAAAAGGAAAGGGCCAAAAAAATGGGGATGGAAGATATACATCAAAAATTGATGATGAAAGATTTAGTCAAAAGCGATGAAGCAATGTTTGCAGCAACCGGGGTTACTGACGGAGCAATACTAAGAGGAGTCAGATTCACAAGCCATGGAGCTGTTACCCATTCAATCGTAATGCGGGCAAAAACAAAAACTATAAGATTTATAGAAGCACACCACCATTTCGAGCATTTCCCTGATTATTAGAATTTAAAGCAAAAATAAAATTCGGAAAGTCCGTGCCATCGAAGATGGTACATTTTTGATCAAACTTTTCGCAAAAGTTTGTCGGTGTCAACGGACGAAACCGTTGAGGTGAACAAGAATGACGCATCATACACATTTAACAGAAAAGGATGTAAACGTACCGGCAGATGTGCCTGAATCAATGAGAAAAGAGTACGTAAAAAATTATTTAAAAATAACGCACGACAGCGGCAATCTGATGTTGTTTGCAGGAGACCAGAAGATTGAGCATCTCAATGATGATTTCTACGGCAAAATAAAAGTTGCTGACAAGGAAATGCAGATTCCGATTGATGATGCTGACCCCGAGCATTTGTTCAGGATTGCAAGCAAAGCAAGGATTGGGGTTTTTGCAACACAGCTTGGCTTGATTGCGAAATACGGCCCAAGCTATAAGGATGTGCCTTATCTGATAAAATTAAATTCTAAATCTCATTTGGTAAAGGCATCCCAAAGAGATCCTCTGAGCTTAGGAATGCTTTCGGTGGAAGATGTTGTAAAGTTCAAGCAGGATTCAGGGCTAAACATAGTTGGTGTTGGCTACACAGTTTATGCAGGCAGCGAATTTGAGAATGACATGGTGGCGGACGCTGCAGGGGCTGCATTTAAGGCGCATCAGCATGGTTTGCTTGCAGTATTTTGGATGTACCCGAGAGGAAAGGCCGTTTTGGACGAGAAAGATCCTCATTTAATTGCAGGAGCTGCAGGGATGGGGGCATGCCTTGGAGCAGATTTTGTAAAGGTAAACTATCCCAAGCCAAAAGAAGGAAAATCGGCAGAGGCTTTCAGGGAAGCGATATCCGCAGCCGGAAAAAGAACAGGAGTCATTACAGCAGGCGGCTCTTCGAAAGGAGTAAAGGAATTTTTGCAGGAAACCTGGGATCAGATAAATATAAGCGGATGCAGGGGGAATGCGACAGGAAGAAATATTCACCAGAAACCTTTGGATGAGGCAGTAAAGCTGGCAAATGCTATTTCTGCAATAACTATAGACGGAAAAAGTGTTGACGAAGCAGTGAAAGTTTATGGGGGATGACTGGAGGAATTAATTATGGCTATACGAGTAGGAATAAACGGCTATGGGACTATCGGCAAAAGAGTTGCTGATGCAGTTGCATCGCAGAAAGACATGAAATTAATTGGGGTAACGGCGCATTCTTACAGTTTCAACACAGAAATTGCAAAGAAGAAAGGATACAAAATATTTACTGCTGGAGATAATCCTGATTTGAAGCTTAACGGAATCATTCCTGATGGCAGCATACAAAATCTAATTGACGAAGTGGATATAATTGTTGATGCGACCCCCAAAAAAATTGCCCAGGACAATCTGGAAAAATTATACAAGCCAAACAAAATAAAAGGAATTGTGCAGGGAGGAGAAAAGCATCAGGTTACAGGCGTTTCTTTTGTTGCGCAATGCAATTACAATGAAGCATTAAATAAAGATGCTGTAAGAGTTGTGAGCTGCAATACAACGGGCTTATGCAGGACTCTGGATGCTGTAAATAAGCATTATGGGATTACAAGCGTGTATGCAACAATGATAAGGAGGGGCGCTGACCCATGGGACATTTATCATGGCCCTATAAATGCAATAGTCCCAGTTTTGGAAATGCCGAGCCATCATGGGCCGGATGCGCGAAGTGTTCTTCACAATATGGAAATATTCACAACTGCGCTGAGCGTTCCATCAACCCTAATGCATTTGCATACAGTAATTGCTGATGTCAAGAAAAAAGTAAATGTCGAAGATGTTGTTGAAATGTTCAGGAACACAACACGGGTCAGGATTGTCAGAAACGCAGAGCACTTGCGTTCGACAGCAGAGATAATGGAATTTGCGAGAGATCTGGGAAGGCTGAGGGGAGACATGCCTGAAATCTGCGTCTGGCAGGAAGCAATCGGCATAACATCCAATTCACATAATAAATTACTTTACATGCAGGCCGTTCATCAGGAATCTGACGTAATTCCTGAAAATGTTGACTGCATACGCGCAATGATGGGTTTTAAGGACGGCTTAAAGTCAATTAAAATGACAAATGAAACATGGGGTATAAAATAAAAAATAAAATAAACTGAAGGTGTTGCCTATGATTATCGGAGTGCCAAAAGAAATTAAAGATAAAGAAAACAGAGTTGCATTGACGCCAAGCGGAGCAAAACAATTAGCCTCAAATGGGCATAAAGTTTTAGTCGAGGAGAATGCCGGGTTAGGGAGTGGTTTTTCCGACGAGGAATATGCAAAAAACGGCGCAGCAATTGTTGATGCTGCAAAAGCTTGGAGCGCAGATATTGTTATAAAAGTAAAAGAGCCTCTTGAATCAGAATATCCATTTTTGAGAGAGAATCAAATTTTATTTACTTACCTGCATTTGGCTGGTGTAACCAAAACTTTGACTGACGCTTTGCTGAATAAAAAAACAACAGGAATTGCTTATGAAACTGTTGAAGACAGCTATCGCAGACTGCCTTTGCTTGCGCCAATGAGCGCCGTTGCCGGGAACATGGCAACTCAAGTAGGGGCTTATTATCTTGCAATGTTTAATGGTGGAAAAGGAATGATGCTGGGAGAAGTTCTTGGTCATTTCTATGGAAAAGTTGTAATTATAGGTGATGGAGTTGTCGGACGGCACGCTGCAAAAACTGCTTATGGAATGGGATCTGACGTATACCTTTTCGGGCGGCATGAAGAAAGAATGGATTTGCTTAGAGACGCAATTGGAAGAAGGTCACACATAATGACCTCCACAGCAGAAAATATTGCAGAGCACGTTAAAGATGCTGATTTGGTTGTCGGCGCTGTCCTTGTTACGGGTGCAAAAGCTCCCTGGGTCGTTACTGAATCAATGGTCAAGACGATGCAGCCCGGTTCTGTAATTGTTGACGTGAGCATTGACCAGGGGGGATGCATTGAAACTTCCCATCCGACAAAACATTCTGATCCGGTTTTTGTCAAGCACGGCGTAACTCATTATTGTGTAACGAACATGCCGGGCGCTTATCCAAGAACATCAACAATTGCGCTTACAAATGCAACCCTGCCTTATCTTTTGAAACTTGCAAATAACGGTTTTGAAAAATCAATGAAGGGAGATGCTGGCTTTGCAAAAGGGGTAAACACCTACAAAGGGCACATAACATTTAAACCAGTTGCGGATGTGTTGAAGATGGAGAATAAGTTTAAGGAATTGAAAGAACTAATCTAGGTTAATTTTAAATTAGTTTTCCCATATACTGTGTAACCTTTTGATATGAAGACACCACTTCTGTTAGGTCAAATTTTTGTCTTACGCTCGAAGTTGAGTCCGAATCAATATAGAATTCTACACCAAGCCACAAACTCTCAAATTCTGCCCAAGAAATTTTTGGTTTATCCCCCCCTATCTAATAAACCCGAAATTGATTTTAATTGTCTTAACCTATCTCAGAATCCGCAATAAATTTGTGCCCCATTACTTGTTGTTGAGAATCCATTCTCCCCTCAAATCGAATGTTGTGGAATCATTTATTTTTACTTTAATTTCATCTCCAAGCTTAAAATCCCCTTTGACTATTACCAGCTTGTAATATTCATTTCTTCCAATCCAGGAATTGTATTTGCCTGATTCATCTATTAAAATCTTCCCTTCCCAATTCAGCCATTTTTTATTATTTTCATAAGCAATTTTTCTGAATACTTCTGTCATTAATCTTGACCTTCTTTTTAATTCGTTTGTAGAATGCTGCTGCATCTTTGCTGAAATTGTTCCGTCTCTGGCCGCATACCTTGAGATGTTTACAATATCCGGCCTTGTTTTTTTAATAAGCTTTAATGAATCATTAAACTGCTCTTCCGTTTCCGAAGGAAAACCAGCTATAATATCAGTTGAAATTGTAATTTCCGGAATTTCTTTCCTGAAAGCTTCAACAATTTTTACAAAATCCTCAACAGAATATCTCCTGTTCATTAACTTTAGAATATCATTATTTCCGGCCTGAACCGGAATATGCAGGAACTTGAACATTTTGGGATGTTTATATAATTCAATTAACTTATCGAGAACTGGAATAGTGTTTCCTGGATTCATCATCCCAATCCTTACTTTGAAATCCATCGGCACAGATAAAATCAGCTCCATTAATTCAACTAATTTTTGTTTTCCGCCATGGTCAACCATATAAGCGCCAGTATCATTTGATGTAATCCAAATTTCTTTGCATCCGGCTTTTAGATGTGATTTAACATCTTCCTTTATTGCATCCATAGGATATGAAAATAGCTTTCCCTTGACTAATTTTGTCGAGCAGAAAGTGCAAAAATAATTGCAGCCGTTTAATATCGGAACAATTCCGATTACCGGATTTTTTCTTACAGAAGGCAGATTTACTTTTTGCTCGTATTTTTTATCAAGCAGTTCAATAACAGTGCCGTTAATGGAATTTTTAACAATTGCAGATATTTTTCTAAGATTGTGAGTATTAATCAGGCTAATATTGCTATCTAAATTTTTTATTTTTGGAATAATACTTTCATTTATGCAGCCGGCAACAATTAATTTTTTTTCCGGGAATTTCTTTTTTAATCTTATAATTTCCTTTAAAGCAGTCATATCCCCCTTAACTGTGCAGATATTGACAACAT
Organism: uncultured Methanosarcinales archaeon; assembly: GCA_964359525.1. Taxonomy (GTDB): domain Archaea; phylum Nanobdellota; class Nanobdellia; order Woesearchaeales; family GW2011-AR4. Next base: position 8,613 of record CAYHTH010000010.1, read on the forward strand.
TTACTTCTGATTCATTTTCGTCTTTTGCAATTTCGTATCCGGATTTATCCAAAAGCCCCATCATTATCTCAGATTCCCTTAAATTGCTGCTGCATCCTTGCGTGATGAAGTGGACTTTGACCATATTCTATAGAAAGAATTAGCGTATTTTAAAGGTTTTTATTTAATATATTTATTTCTAACCTTTTCCATTATCCAACTCGTTAGAACTCTCGTTTCGTATTCATCTGGAGTATGAATGCTTTCGTGAATGTCAACCATTCTTGCGGTATGGCCTGTCAAATCAGCTCTTCTACCCATCGAAGGGTCGCCAATATAAGTGAAGCCCAAAACACTACCCATCATTGATTCCGGCAGAATATTTACCCATTTTAATGGAACTCGTTCAGCCATGTCTTCTTTGCTGTTGATATGTTGCTTCATGTATTTGCTTAATTGATGCTTGTAAGATATGGACAATCTTTCCTCCCCATACCTATCTTCATAATTTATTGTGAATTTATATGGAGCAACTTTATCCTGAACTTGTTTTTTATTAATAATTTCACTTGAATAAATTTCCTTTTCAGCATTTTTTATTGTTATTTTTAATTTATCTCCACTTGAATTTTCCTCATATGTTATTGAAACAGAATAATTGTTTTGCTTGTTCTCTTGTTTTCTTCTGCTCAAATTTAATGAGTAGAAAATATTTCCTGAACTAACTCTGGAATTTTTGCTAGCTTCTGTTTTGGCATCAAGATTGGACAATAAAGCAGATTTCAATTCCTTAACATCATTGAAGTCAATTTTAGGCTTTGAATTACTAATTATGGATTCCAGATTTGAAGATTTTGAATTTTCCGTTGTTGATTTTTTGTTAACTTTACTATTCACAAACGGAATAACATAATCTATTAATTTCAACAATAATTCATTCTCAATTCTACTGATAATCAAATCTTTTTTAGATTGTACCATTTTACTTGCTTACTTTCTTAAATAAATTAACGGCCTCATCAAGCAGTTTCTGTGATTCATTATAATTATTTGAATCGCTTATTATCCTGAACACGCTTGATTCAGTTTTGGAAGCCCTGAACCATACAAAAGAATTTTTATTAACGATAACTTTTAATCCGCCTTTTATCCCGCCTGTTTCCTTGATTTCAAATCCTTTTTTTGAGTAGTGTTTTTTTAAAAATTTCTTGATATTGTCATGTTCTTCAGGATTGAATTCAAGTTTTTTTCTAAGAGTATAATATTGCGGCAATTCATCAACTATGTCATGCAATTTTTTCTCTTTATCTGCAACGGCAGATAAAATGGTTAATAATGTCAGTATTCCGTCCCTGCATCTTGACGGCCAGATGATTGCTCCTCCGCTTGAGCCTTCCCCTCCGACAACTGATTTGAATTTTTTCATTTCCTCAACAACATTTGTCTCCCCGACTTCCACTTCTTTTATTTTTGCTCCGAATTTTTCTGCAACATCCCTTACAACATTTGAAGTTGCATCATTGACTACAACAGTTTGGCTTTTAGGATTTTTGTTTTTTGACAGCATTTCATAAACCACTAAAGCTAAAATATAATTTCCTGATAATAACTGCCCGTCTTTCATTAAAATCTCGACTCGGTCTGCATCACAGTCAAATCCAGCAGCAAAGTCTGCCTTATTTTCATCAATTACATTTTTCAGATACACCATTGCGTCTTCTGTCGGCTCAACCTGCCTTTTGAACTCGCCGTACGGCATATTCACACCTATTACTTCAACACCAGTGCTTTCAAGGATTTTTTTGGCAATCGCTCCAGAGCCTCCATTCGGGTCAAGCACAATTTTTTGTTTTGAATCCTTTATTTTTTTCAGATTCTCATTGCCAATTATATCAAAAATAAATTCAGTGTATTTTTTAACTGCTTCGCTGTTTTTTTCCAAAATTTTCCTTTCCTGAACCTTATGAAAATCCCTGAATGATTTGGAATTTCTGATTACATTGTACATATCTTTTTCATTAAGCACAGCGCCGTCTTCTGCAAGAAATTTGAAGCCGTTCCAATACGGTTCGTTATGGGAAGCCGTTATTATGATGCCTCCGTCAGCATCAAAATTGCGCACTGCAAATTCAATTGCAGGAGTGGGCGCAATTCCAACGTCTATGAAGTTGCAGTCCAGCATTCCAATAATTGTTTCTTTTAGCTTTTGTCCGGAAGGCCTTGTATCCATACCTATAACAATCGTTGGAGTTTTTTTCTTTGTTTTAGCTCTAAGAAAAGACAAATAAGAATAAGAGTATCTTATAGCAATACTTTCATTAAGGTCTTTGCCGTATATTCCCCTTATTCCGGAAAATGATTCTACGAGAGGCATAATAAGACGCTAATAAATAGTGTTTATATTTTTATCTTATTTCGACTATGGAAATTTGAAATAACTTAAGGTCATAGTTAGAAGAATTGGATGTTTGTTAAAATAGTTATACGCAATTTTCTCGTGGCAAAGACTATAATGGGGCAACAGAACTATATCCTCTGCAAATATTTTTCCTGCCATTTTGTCACTATTATCTAGTAATTCTATTTAGATTTATCTAACCTAAAAACTGACTTTGTTCCAGCAAAAACCGAAACCTTTATATACCAGTTGGTATCTATAGATACCATGAACACGCAAATCAATTTAAGGTTGCCTGAAAAGGTATTGGTTTCGGCGAAATCTTATGTAGAAGAGCATGGATTTAACAGCATACAAGAATTCATCAAGGAAGCTATAAGAGAAAAGCTTTTTGAAAGGCCAGAAATCTCAAAAGAGGAACTAGCTTTAGTCGGAAAACTTGTTGAAGTAAGTGAAAAGAAGAATCTTTATGGCACTGAGGAACAGCTATTCAAGAAACTAAAGCGAAGGTAAAAGATGGAATATGAACTCAGGCCATCTCATTTCTTCTTACAGCAAATAGATGAATTTAGTGATGAATCAAAAAAGACTGTTGAAGATAAGCTAAAATTAGTGAAGATAAATCCTTTTCGCAACAAGAGGATTCATGGCTATAATCTTTTTCTGTTCAGGATAAGATTTGAGGAGCAGCATAGAGAAAAAAGAGTTATTTATCTTGTTGATAAACCATATGTAAAACTTATCTGCATACTTGATAGAGATAAGGAATATAAAGATTTAAAGAAATATTTGAAAAGTTTAGGATACCTATAATTCTGCTGCCTCTTAATGTATTTATTTTATTGTGCTTCGCACTTTATTTACTTTGCCCCGAAAAAACTTTGCTTCGCGCCTCGTTGCACTCCCACATTCATTCGGATCGCTTAACAGGAATTTTATGATTCGCTTCTTGCAGTCGCCCATCCAAATTTTCCCAAATCCAAAATCTTTTTATATAACTCAAGGATTATAACCTTAGGTGGTAAAATGACCGAAAAAGAAACTGTAAGCCCAACTATTGAGTTATCCGGATTTAGAGATATAGATAGTTCGTCAAGGGAAGTAATAAGAGCCAATGTGGAAAGGCACGTGAGAAAGCTGTCCGTACACACAAAGAATATGCAGAATCTCCATATTACGCTAAAAACACTTCATCAAAGGGAGAAAAGTGAAATTTATGATATTCATGCAAGGCTGAAAGACGATGGCAAGTTCTATGTTTCACACACTACAGACAGAAATTTATTCGCTGCAATTGATACTGCTCTAGAAAAATTAACGCATGAACTGGATTAAGCCTGTCCCTGCTCCTCAATTTTGCTTGTTTTTTGCTTTAGGCTTATAATCTGTATTAATTTAAGAGCGCTAACTTCTTGTTTTAACTCTTCAATCTGGTCTTTTAATTCATATATTAATTCATAATTGTGCTGTATATTTTCCGTGTTTTCGTTAATTACGGAGGGGAGCTCGGAAAAATCAGAAAATTCTCTACGTATTTGCTTTATCCACAAATCCACATTGTCTCGGAATACTTCGATTTCTGCTTCCATTTTAGTGTGAAAAGGAGGGGACTGGGCAAAACTGACAAGTGTGCTTTTTGCTCGCTGAAAAGCAAGCTTTCTGCCACTCATGTGTCATTGTTTCGCCGCTGCCTCTTTTTTCTCAAAAAAGAGGCAAAGATCTTCAAAGGCCAAGTCCTAATATGCTAAGCACCTAAGCCGAGCGATTGTTTCTTTACCTTCCAAGCGAATGCAGTGGCTGAGTGAGCCGAAACCCACTAGTTTTTGCAGTTTGCCTCTATTTTGATACACTGGTATACGATTTTTATGTTATCATATACCAGTATACCTTTTTGTATATTACTTATTTATATACCTTTCGGTTTTAGTATATTCTGGAAAATATATGTTAAGAAAAAGTTAGATTTATCTATTATTTTTTTAGCTTATTCACCTATTAACCTGAGAATTACAAACTAAATTTAATCTTTATCGAACTGGCCCTTGACTCTGTATTTTTTAGAGGTCAGTATTTCGTGATACAGCTTATCATATTCTGCCTTGTACGGATTCTTCTTGAAGAAAGCCCAGTACAAGATGTACACTGACAGAAGAATATACCCTGCAATCGGGAGTATTTTTGAGATTTCCATAAAGGGTATATAAATGACCTAATATATAAATTTTTCTTTGTTCGTATAAACAGGCACAATCAAAAACTTTATATAACTTTAAAATACCATTTCTTGCATGAAAAGGCTAATAAGAAAAACAATCGAAGCAAATTTGCCCACAAAATTTGGCAATTTCAAGGTTATAGCTTACGAAGACTACAAAAAAGCACACTATTTGACTATAATAAAAGGCAATCTAAAAAATAAAAATGGAGTTCTGGTAAGAGTTCATTCTTCTTGCCTGACTGGAGATGTTATTGGCTCTTTGAGATGCGACTGCGGTCATCAACTGCAGAGGGCGCTTGAGATTATCGGGAAAGAAGGCGGAGTCCTGCTGTATATGGACCAGGAAGGCAGAGGAATAGGATTAATGAACAAAATAGCCGCATACCACCTGCAGGACCACGGAATGGACACGGTCGAAGCAAATCTTAAGCTTGGATTCAAGGCAGACGCAAGAGACTATACAATTGGAGCGCAAATTCTTGCTGATTTGGGATTATCAAAAATCAGGCTGCTTACAAATAATCCGAAAAAAATTAAAGGCCTGGAGAGATACGGGTTAAAGATAATTGAAAGGGTTCCGATTCAAATCAAGCCAAATAAATCAAATAGAAAATATCTTGATACCAAAAAGGAAAAGCTCGGGCATTTTCTTGAGGAGAAAGGGATTGTGAAGTGAATTAAAATCTCAGCAAGCTCATAACTTTCCCGGCATCTTTTTCATCAACAAGGAATATAGTATCAGTCCAGCAGCTCAAAGTTTCTACAATGTTTATGTTGTTCTCTCCAAACAATGAGCATAGGTAGGCATAAGTTCCCGGAACTTCTTCAATTTCCTTGGGGCTTTTTATTGTTATTTCAGCCAGATTTGTATTTTCTATTATTATTTTATTTTTAAAATATTTTCTTATCATCTCAAGAAATTCTTCTGCTGTTATTACAGTTATTGCCGAAGCTCCTTCAATAATCCGGAATATTTCCTTTCGCTTTTTTATCTCTTTTTCAAGATTTTGAAGAGTTCCGAAGAAAATATCTTTTTCAAGCACAACCGCAATGACTTTGTTTTTAATTTCTATTTTGCTGTTTTTCAGTATTTTTGAGATTTTTCTCTCCGAAACCTCCTCATTTTTTAATTTTCTTTGGTATCTTCTGCATGCAATCAGTATCGCGTCAAAGTTTTTTTTTAAATTTAGATCAAGTTCAGAAGCAATCTGCCTTGAGAGGGATGAAAAATTTATCAGATCATTTTTCAGGCAGTCCTTTACTGAAGGGTGGTTTGAGATGTACTCTTCAGCCAATTTTGTAACGCTTTGCATTCAAATTTTTAAACTGACTGAATATAAAAATGTTTTGTTTTGGACATTTTTGTTTATTTTTGTTTTAAGCTGGGCATAGAATTTATAAATAATAGATTAGCAATTTTTAAAATGGGCAAAAAGGTCATATTGGCCTATAGCGGGGGACTTGATACATCAGTAATATTGAGTTGGCTGAAGAACAAAGACTTTGAGGTAGTTGCATTTATAGCGGACTTGGGCCAGAACGAGGATTTGAAGGCTGCGGAGCAAAAAGCGCTGAAAATTGGAGCTTCCAAAGTTTATATAGAGAATTTAAGGGAAGAATTTGTGACTGATTTTATTTTTCCGGCAATTAGGGCGAATGCAGTTTACGAGGGAAGATACCTGTTGGGAACATCATTGGCAAGGCCTTTGATTGCAAAAAAGCAGATTGAGCTAGCTGCAAGGGAAAATGCGGAATTTGTCAGCCATGGCGCTACAGGCAAAGGCAATGACCAGGTAAGATTCGAGCTTACTTATTGCACTTTGAATCCAAAAATAAAAATCATAGCCCCATGGAAAGACGCTGAATTTCTTGAGCAATTCAAGGGACGCTCTGACATGATTAATTACGCAAACAAAAATAATATTCCAATAAAAGCCACGAAAGAATCGCCATACAGCATAGACGCAAACCTTATGCACATAAGCTACGAATCAGGAATTCTTGAGGATCCAAGGCTTGCTCCGGGGAATGAAATGTTTGAGATGACAAAAAGCCCGAAAGAAGCGCCTGACAAGGAAACAACAATTGAAATTGAATTTAAGCACGGTAATCCTGTAAGAGTGAAGAATAAAAATGATGGGATTGTTAAAACAAATGCCCTTGAACTATTCCAATATCTTAACAAAATAGGCGGTGAGAACGGAATCGGAAGAGTTGACATGGTTGAGAATCGTTTTGTCGGCATAAAGTCAAGAGGAGTTTATGAAACGCCTGCAGGAACCATACTGCATATTGCACATCGCGACATTGAAGGCCTGACAATGGACAGGGAAGTCTTGCATTTGCGCGACATGCTCATGCCAAAATTTGCGGAAATGATTTACTATGGCTTTTGGTATTCTCCTGAGATGGATTTCCTAAGGGCTGCGTTTGACAAGAGCCAGGAGCATGTAAATGGAATTGTTTACTTGTCCCTATACAAGGGAAACTGCCAGATAATAGGCAGGGAATCTGCTAATTCATTATACAATCAGGACTTGAGCAGCATGGACGTCTTAGGCGGTTATAATCAGCAGGATGCGCAGGGATTTATCAGATTGAATGCATTAAGATTAAAATCAAATTCTTTGAGAAACAGAAAATGAAACTTTGGGACAAGGGATATTCTCTGAATAAGGATATTGAAAAATTTACAGTGGGGAATGATTTTTTATTAGATAAGAAGCTAATCAAGTTTGATGTTTACGGCAGCATTGCCCATGCAGTGATGCTGAACAAAATTGGAATACTCACAAAAGATGAATTAATAAAACTGAAAAATGCGCTAATTGGAATTTTAGAGCTCGACAAAAAAAATAATTTTCATATCAGCCCTGAAGATGAAGATGTGCATACTGCAATTGAAAATTATCTTACAAAAAAATTGGGAAACATGGGAAAGAAAATTCATACAGGCCGCTCAAGAAATGACCAGGTTTTGGTTGATATAAGGCTGTACTCAAAAGAAAATATTCTTGAAGTGGAAAAACTGGTCTTAGAACTTGCCCTTGTACTAACCGACATTGCAGAAAAATACAAATATGTACCTATGCCGGGCTACACCCATTCCAGAAAAGCAATGCTTTCTTCTGTTGGACTGTATTTTACCAGCTTTGCCGAATCCTTAATTGACGGCTTAAAAATCCTGGACGAGGCTTATGAGCTTAATGACCAGTGCCCTTTAGGAAGCGGCGCGGCTTATGGCGTTCCATTAAACGTGGATAGGAAGCTTGTATCCGATTTGCTGGATTTCAAGAAAGTACAGAATAATGTGCTTTACGTGCAGAACAGCAGAGGCAAGCTTGAATCTGTAACAATCTTTGCATTGAGCGGCATAATAAATGATTTGGCAAGGCTCTCTAATGACTTGATTGTTTTTAGCATGGATGAATTTGGATTTTTCAAATTGCCTGACAAATTCTGCACAGGCAGCTCTATAATGCCTCAAAAGAAAAATCCTGATGTGCTGGAACTCATACGCGCAAAATCTGCTAAGATCGATTCAAACTTGTATTTTGTCAAAAACACCATGTCAAAGCTGCAATCCGGATACAACAGGGACTTGCAGCTTACAAAAGAGGCGCTGATGGAAAGTTTTGACATTGCAGTTTCGTCATTGAGAATATTCAAAACAATAATTGAAAAAATGATAGTTAACAAGGAAAAATGCATCAAAGCATGCACTCCGGATTTATTTGCTGCAGAATATGCGTACAAGCTTGCAAAAAAAGGCGTTCCTTTCAGGGATGCGTATAAGGAAACTGCAAAGAATTTGGGCAAATTAGCTGTTATAAACCCAGTCAGCAGCATTAAGTTAAAGAAACACTTGGGCGCAACCGGAAATCTGGGTTTGGAAAAAATAAAGCAGCAAATAAAAGAAATCAGCAAAGAAATTGGCTCTGAAACTGAAAAATTTAATTCCAAGCTAAGAGGTTTGTTGAAATGAAGGATGTACTTTCATTAGTTGAGTGGGACAAGGAAGCCATAACAGAATTAATTGATAAAGCATTGCACATAAAGGAAAATCCGCAAAATTATGACCAGTCAATGCGCAACAAGACTATGCTGATGATTTTTGAAAAGCCTTCGCTAAGGACGAGAGTTTCTTTTCAGGTTGGAATGCACCAGCTTGGGGGCCATACCATTGTTATGGAAACAAAAGACACTCCTTTCAGGGAAAAAGAATCGATTGCCGACACCGCAAAAGCTTCAAGCAGGTATGTAGATATAATAATGGCGCGTTTGTTCAAGCATGAAGACATAGAAGAGCTTGCAAAAAACGCAACCGTGCCGGTAATCAACGGGCTTACAGATACTTTTCATCCGTGCCAGATATTATCGGATTTGCTTACGATCTATGGAAAAAAAGGAAAATTAAGCGGATTAAAGCTTTCTTTTGTTGGCGACGGGGATAATAATATTACTCACGATTTGCTTTTAGGATGCTCGGCTGCAGGCATGGATATTTCTGTCGGCTGCCCTGCGGAAGCAGAGCCGCAGAAATGGATAATTGACATTGCAAATGAAAAATCAAAATTAAACAATTCTAAAGTTCAAATAACAAATGATGCCCGGGAAGCTGTTGAAAATTCAGATATTGTTTATGCAGATACGTGGATGAGTTACCATATACCAAAAGATGAAAAAGAAAAAAGAATCAAAATGTTTCATCCTTATCAGGTCAATAAAGAACTGATGTCGCATGCAAAAAAGAATGCAATTTTTATGAACTGCCTGCCGGCAATGCGCGGCTACGAACAGACAGCTGAGATTATAGACGGTCCGCAAAGTGTTGTGTTTGACCAGGCTGAAAATAGATTGAATATGCAGAAAGCGATTATTTTGAAGCTGATGAATAAACTTTAGCCAAAATGACCTCCTCTGCGGGCTAAAGCCGCGCAGTATCCATTCAAGCTAAA
>CAYHTH010000011.1:0-17488 GCA_964359525.1 uncultured Methanosarcinales archaeon
TTTAAATTAGGAAAAATCAATAATGAGTCAAACAATAACCCAATCAATAATGAAAATAATAAACCAGTATACTAATCCCTATACGACAAAACAAAAAGCTTTTATAGTGATTTAACCATTGAAATTAACACGTGGGGGTGTATTTTATTGGGTGCTTCTAATTATAGTGAGAAGACGGATTATATTACAGTTGATAGTCACGCATATACTCACAAGCAGATTGAGATTAGAAACGGAATAACTTTCATGCGGATGAAAAAGCGCATTCTGAAATCAAAAGATGGATATTAAGGATAAAAAACTTCTGAGGATTTTAGTCATCATTATTATAATGTTCTTGATTCTGAATATCGTGCTTCTTGCATTAAGAATAATAAGTGAATTCTTTTTCTGGATTATTATAATAATTGCCGCTGTCTTTGCATATAAGATTTTGCCGAAGATTAAAAAATAAAAGGCAAAATTCTTAATCTAAACCTTCTTACTTGTAATAATGGAGACCGCACCTCAATTTCCGCAGAGCCAATTTTTAACTCCGAAGCTCGGCAAAGGATATAATGGTGTTGTATATGGAATATCTAAAGGGTATGCAGCGAAAGTCTCAATACACGTGCTTCAAATTGGTCATAATTCAGGGCGAAGACAGGCTCTAAATGACATTAGATGCGCAATTGGAAGACAACTGCTAGAAGAATACAAAGAAGAATACAATATAGCTGCCGATTTATATAATGCTGAAATATCAGTTCCAAGGCCTGAAGGCATTTATCAAGTTGAAATCAGATGGCTTGAAACAGCATTCGGATTATTTTTCCCAGAAAAATTAGCATTCGTAATGGAAAGAATTCATGGAACTCAAGCCAATAAAACACAAGGCGACCTTAGAAAAAGAGTAGAAGAGTTGCATCGGCTGGAGTTAAATAAATGCCATGAAAGAGGTTTTTACTCTGCAAAACATTTATCGTTGAATGATGTGGTCTATGATTCTAATAGAAACAACATAGTATTTGTTGATGTAGGTCATTTCGAAAGAGTGTAGTCAAATAAAAACAAAAAAATAAAAGGCCTTATTTGGCCTTTCCTAGAATCCTAAACACTTTTGTGCCGCAAGCTCCGCAGACACCTTTCATTGCACTCATACCATTCTTCATAGTGACTTCCTTACCATCCTTAATTTCGACTTCTTTCCTGCACTTCATGCATCTTCCTCTTGCCATTACGTTCACCTCTAACCGCAAAGTCAGTTAACGCCTTGCGCAACACAAGGTTGCGAGTGCTCACTTCGTTCGCAGATTGTCATATTATTATAGGATTTTAAGCCTATTGGCATTTAATGTAAGAAGTAATATATAAAAGTTTGGGTTATTTACTCGTGATTACGAGTGTTTTGCTACTTTGGAGTATTTATTCCACAATTTCCAGCAATTCTTTAATATTATTAATCTCGTAATCAGCGCCGGAAGCGTCAGCCTTTGGATTGCCGTATTTGGCAAAGCAGGTAACCATCCCCAATTTCTTAGAGCCTTCAATGTCTCTTTCAGGGCGGTCACCCACCATTAAACAGTCGCCTGGCTTTAGATTTAACTTTTCAAAAGCAATCATAAAGGGCTTGTTGCTGGGCTTGAACTCATTCGTGTCTTCAAACGTAACTACAATATCAAAAAGATGGTTGATTTTCATTGAAACCAACCTTATCCATGCTTTCAGCCTTGGAGCATCTGAAACTATTGCAAGCTTTATTCCTCTTTTTTTCAGCTCAAACAAGACTTTTCCAACATAAGGATATGGCTCAAGAAAACCTGCCCTTACTCTCCTGTAAGCTACTATTCCGCTGGCAAGCACTTCATAATTAATCTCGCCTGTCAGTTTCTTCAGGAAATGCTGGAAAATTTGTTTTTCTTCAAGCCCATACTGGTCATACAATTCAAACAATGATTTAATTGCTTTTTCTTTCTCAACATCCAGTCCGGCATCCATCATTGCAGTAATTGCAGCATCGCAGCTAAGCTTCTTCATGCGCATGAAATCAATTAACGTATTGTCCAGGTCAAATATTACTGCTTTGAGCATAGAGAAAGGATATTTTATTCATTATTTAAAGGTTTGTTGAATAAATTAAATCTTAAGCTACTTTAAAATTCCTATTAACCATAACTGTCTCTCCACTCAGAACCCTTCTCTCCAAATCTGTATAACTTTGTTCTTCATTGACTAGCCCTTGAAATCCACTTGCCCTGACTAAATGAAGTCTTTTGTAAGCCGGCACATATAAAGTCCGGACCATTTTATAATTTCCATCGGCATATCTTCCCATTTCTTTTGGATTGCAGTCAGGATAAAGTGGATATAAGACTAATTCATGTTGGTCATCACTTAATGTCCATCCGGCCTTTTTTCCGGAAATTTCGAAAGATTTAAGTTTAACATCAAGAAAATCAACTGTGACAGAAGTTCTCGGCTTTCCATTGAGAAGAAAATTAATTACACTGAAAGTTTTTGGCGCGGGCATGGTGTCTTTTGATTCCAAGAAATCAGCAATCGATTTTGCAATATACCCGTCAGGCAATAGGTGTTTTAAAAAACCCAAACGCTCGTTAAAATACTCCATACATCAGAAAAAGCTGCCTATATTTTTAAATTTATCCAATCCAAAACATCTGCGCTTCTATCCATTCGCTTCTGCATCTTATTTCTATTATTTGCTGTCGGCGTGTCATTTTAGATTATCATTGAAAAATTCTATAACCCTTTCCTCGTATTCTTCAGGATTTATCGAGTGAGTCATTCCATGATCTGCATTCTTAATAATCCAAAGCTCTGCCTTTTTGTTTGCTTCATGCAGTAAATAAGCTTCTTTTACTGGAATTTGGGAGTCTTTTTCTGCGTGTATCAGCAATATTGGGATTTTAATATTCTTTATGTTATCAACTGGATTTACGCTATCAACATTTATTCTTAAAAAAATCAGCCCATACAATTTTGTCAAAAAAGCCAATGGATATTTAAGAATAAAAAACTGGCTGTACATATGCTCAGCCATATGACTAAGCTTTGCATATGCACTGTCTGTCACAATAGCTTTTACATTATTATGATTCGTCATCAATGCAACTGCGCCTCCTAAGGAAAATCCATAAAGCCCTATCTTAGTGATGTTTTTCTCTTTTTCCAGAAAATTTATTGCCCCCAGCAAATCATTTTTCTCCAAATAGCCCACTGTTGTATAGAATCCTTCGCTTTTCCCAAAACTTCTAAAATCAAACAAGAATACGTTAAAGTCTTTAGCCAGAAATTCTGCGATTCCAAGCAAGTTTGCTTTGTCTGCAGGATAGCCATGCATTACAATAATTGCTGTTTTGGTTTTGTGGTTGGGTATAAACCAGCCGCTCAACTTCATTCCATCAGTACTTTTGAAAACAATTTCCTCGTATTTTAAGCCTAAATCTGAAGGCTCCAAATTTGTTATTATTTTTGCTGGGCGTATAGACATAAAGAAAGTTAGTAATGATAACACTATCAAAAACAATACAATAAAAAGTAAAATTTTAATCCATAACTGCATGAGGCTGATTTATTTTACAAGTATAAAAATATTTACCTAATTCAACACAAAACTTTAAAAACGCCTTTCTTATCCAAAACTATAATGGAAACAGTTGAATCATTGAAATGGCTCAAGGATCACAATCTTTATGATTTGGCATCAAGAGCTGCATTTTCTATAAAAAAAATATTCACGCCCTGCCTGGCTGTGAATAATGAAAAGGTATTGATAGTCGGAGACATAGGCTATGAAAACAGGAATGTGGCGGCAGTTCTTTCAGGCGCTTATTATTTGGCAGCAGAGCAGCTAAAGCTGGACACAAAATTAATTCTTCAGAATGTGAAATCAAGGGGAGATGTTTCTGATGAAGAAGTAGTGCAAAATTTATCCGGGCTTAAAACAGGAAATGTAATTATTCTGAACATGTCTGACAAGCTTGGAAACATACAGGAGCTTGGAAAAAGCTTCAGGAGATGGGTTGCAAAAAAGAATCATAGGTTTGTGTCTGCAATGAGCCTCGGGGATTTGGCCACAAGCAATATAGACTTGATTTTGAATGCAATGGACGTCAATTACAAGCCTCTCCAAACTCAACATGAAATCTTAAGAAAAAAATTAGAGCAGGCAAAAGAAGTCCACATCACAACTCCGACCGGAACTGATTTGTATTACAACAAAGACGGGATAAAAGCAATTGCAGCAGACGGAAACTATACAGCACCGGGAACCGGAGGAAATCTGCCGGCGGGAGAGATTTATTGCCCGCCAAACGGGAGAAAAGTTGAAGGAAAAGTTGTAATTGACGGAAGCTCAAGAACGCATGACCACACGATATTAATTAAAAAACCGATTGAATTAAAGATAGAGAATGGAGACATTGTTGAAATTAGAGGCGGAGAAGAGGCAAAGCAGTTAGAGAACACTTTGAAATGGGCAGCATCAGTCGCAAAAAATCCCGGCAACGTGAGAAGAATTTGCGAGCTTGGAATCGGATTAAATCCAAAAGCTTCGATAATCGGAGCAATGATTGTTGATGACAAAACCTTGGGCACTGCCCACATCGGAATCGGCTCAAATTACTGGTTTGGCGGCAATATTTATGCGATAATCCACCTTGACCAGGTCTTCAAGAATCCCACAATTCATTTAGACGGCGAATTATTAAAGATATAGAAATTTTGTATAACAAATTTCTAAGATAATTTTGAATTATACATTATAATTAGACTTTCAAAATTCTCTATAGAATTATTCTATTTCTTCTTTCATCCAGTTTGGTAGCTCTATATCAGGGTATTTTTTGTCTGAGCCCTCAAAACAAGTGCCTTTTTCTTTTGCCTTTTCAAAAGGCTTAAATTTTTCCATAAAAACTAATAAGAATGCGAACTATAAAAAGATTGTTTAGTAGGCAAGAGTGATTACATCGGTTAACTTAGGAAAATAATAAAACAAAAGGAAAGAATTAAAAAGGCAGTTTAAAAGAAAGAGAATAGTGGATTAAGAAATAATTTAATACTATTTAAAAATTAATAATTCGTTACAAAAGGCTTAATCATTGACAGAAATTCGAAATCAATATGCAATACAAGCAAGTTATTTTGATGAGAGAAGACTTAAATCTTCCCAAAGGAAAAATGGGAGCACAATGCAGCCATGCTTCTGTAGATGGAACTTTAAAATCTGATAAAAAAATTGTTGATTTGTGGAAAAAAGACGGCGGGAAAAAAGTTGTTCTGAAAGTCAAGGATGAAAAAGAATTATTTAAATACAAACAAATTGCAGAAGATTCTGGATTGAAAACTGCCTTAATACATGATGCCGGGCATACTGTTGTTGAGCCAGGAACAATAACATGTTTAGGGATAGGGCCGGATGAGGAAGAGAAGATTGACAGAGTGACTGGAAAGCTGAAGATGATGTGAAATTTTTGAGTTAGTTTTTTAAAGTGCTTACTTATTCTAAACTCCTTTTGGGCCCATAGCTCAGCCTGCTTAGAGCACAAGACTCTTATGCTTTCGGAGCGATCTTGGGGTCAGGGGAAAACTTAAGTTAAGGCTTGAGTTTCCTGAATTGAAATCCCCTTGGGCCCACTTATTTTATCCGTGCCATCGAAGATGGTACATTTTTTGATAAAACTTTTTCGCAAAAAGTTTTCCGCACTCAAATGACGGAATAGTTGGTTCGACATCCCGTTGGGCCCACTTTAGTTTATTCAGTGCCGTTCACGGCACATTTCTGATGAAACTCTTTTTGAAAGAGTTTCCCTCCGTCAACTCGAGGAGGGGTTGTTTTATTTCCCAACCATCCCCTGCAGAACTTCATACGCTTTCATGGAATCTTTTTTGTTCAGTATAAAAGTCAGCTCGGTCATTGTTGAAACAATTTCATAAATGTTAATGTTGTCCCACGCGAGCTTCCTTACAGCATTGAATATTATCCCGGGCGTATGCAAAAAGTCATCTGCAGTGAAGATTATGGTAAGAGAAACTAACTCATTTTCTTTCTTCAATATTTTTTCTTCAGAGAGGAATTTTGTTAATTTTTCAAGATATTTTTCATTGACTACTATACTGACTTCATTATTCCCGAGGATTACATTTAAAGTATCCCCTCTCTCAAAATCGACTAGGTTATAGATTGTTTTTAATTTTGCCAAAAGGCTCTGGGATTTTACAACGTTTACATCGCATATGTTTGTTTTCATAATCAATTCTCCGGTATAATCAAAAGCTTTCATTTTTTTCCTGTGCTCCTGCAGTTCTTCGGAATACCTTCTTAATGCCATCACTATTGCAGGCAGCCTGACTTTCTTGCCCAGCTCTTTTTCTATTGCAGGCAGCATCTGCTCTGCTAGATTTCCAATGCTGATTATCCCCTCTCCAAGCCCTTCTTCCACAAAAGGCTGCCCGCTTACAATTTTCTTGACTATGTGGCTTGCTGTTACCATTTTTTGCCTCCTTGCATTTTTTATTTTATCTATTCGTTATTATAATAACATTATGTTTATATAATAAATATATATTCTTTTTGGTTATGGCATCAAACAGAACATTTGCAAGAGGGGAAAATTTTGAGTACTTGGGCAGCTATAATGATTTGATGTTGGATTTTAGGGATAAATAATCAATTATACAAATCAAGTTAAAAAAATTGACAAATCCGGAGGCAAGAGATATATGGCAAACACAGATTTGGGTGTATTTATATATATGAGAAAAGCTTCTACTAGTGAAGATACTGCAGGGGTAATAGCTTCTACTATGGCTTTGCTAAGAAAAGGTGTTATTGCCCATCCTGATAATATAGCCATCCCTGAAGAAGGGATTCCCTTTCTGTATGACTGGACAACTGATACTGTAATCAGAAGAAGTAACGGAAACATTCATATTCAAGATGGGCTTGGGCTTGAAAGATGGGTAGTCAATGGGCATTCTGTAAGAGGTCCCTCATCAGGCAGCGGATCAGCTTCCGTTGATGCAGTTATAGCCAGTTTAAGTGATAGGGGATTTAATTATTTTGGGCAGGATTCTGACGGATTATCAGTCTACTCAAGAAATTAATTTTTTGTTTTTACTTTTTCCACAATCTTTAAATAAACTATACTATTTTTTAATTCTATGGAAAACAAACCCCAAGAAAAGGATTTCGAAGACTCTTTCTGGGCAGACCAGATGGCAGAGGAAGCCATTGAAAGGGTGGAGAATAATGATTTACTTAAAAGCCTGGTAAAAAAACATGGCTATATTGTAATGGACGAGAAAACTCCATCAGGCTCAATCCATATCGGCTCAGGCAGAGGATGGGTAATCCATGATGCAATCGCAAAAGCTCTGAGAGACAAAGGAGTCAAGGCAAGATTTATTCTGAGCAGCGACGACATGGACCCTCTTGACAAGCCGTCAAAAGAATTAAGCAGGGAGGACAATGAAAAATATATTGGTGTTCCCTTCAGATACATTCCAAGCCCTGTCAAAGGGCACAAAAGTTTTGGTGATTATTATTTTAAGCAGGTAACTGATTTATTCCCTGATTTTGGGATTGAGGCAGAGCTTGAAAGCACAGGAGAGCTGTATGAGAAAGGCTCTTTCAACAGGACAATAAAAATTGCGCTTGACAATGCAGGCAAGATACAAAAAATTTATGCTGAATTGTACGGTGATGACGTGGGTGCAGCAAACAAGCTTCCGTTCAATGTTTTATGCCCAAAATGCAAAAGAATTTCCACAACTCTTGCGATAGAATGGGACAGGGAAAAGGAAAAATTACATTTTGAATGCAGGGATGATGTTGTTGAATGGGCAAAAGGATGCGGGCACAAAGGATGGATTTCTCCATACGATGGAAACGGCAAATTTCCATGGAAAGTTGAATGGGCCGCAAAATGGCCAACTAAGTCTGTGATTGTAGAAACTGCCGGCAAAGACCATTTTACAAAAGGAGGCTCAAGAACCGCAGCGTGCCATTTTGCAGTCGATGTTTTTAATTATCCTCCGCCATACCCTTCGGACGGCTATGAAACAGGGTCAGGCTATGAATTTTTTAATGTCGGCGGCAAGAAGATGTCTACATCTAAAGGTCACGGGCTTGGATTTGCAGATTCAGTCAATTACGCTCCTGCAAAAATGCTGAGGTTCCTTTTAATACGAACAAGGCCAAACGCATCTCTTGATTTCCAGCCATACGGCTCGAATGACATAATCCTGCTTTATGAAAGATATGACCAGGCTGAAAGAGTTTATTTCGGCAAGGAAGATTTGGGAGAAAAAGAAAACACAAGGCAGAAAAGAATTTACGAATTAAGCCACGTTGGAAAAATTCCAAAAAGAATTCCGCCGCAGATCAGCTTATCGCAGGCTTCAATGCTAGTTCAGATTTTTGACGACGAAAAATTAATTTTAGAATCTATTCGAGATACTGGACAATTGCCGGTAGATGCGGCAAAATCAGAAGTTGGTTATGTGAAAGAAAGATTAATGTTTGCAAAGAAATGGGTTGGAGAGTTTGCCGACGAGCAGTACAAATTTATTTTGCAGCATAAAATTCCTGACAATATTGAATTAAGCGAACAGCAGAAAAAAGCAATGCATATTATTGCTTCTAAATTAATGACACAGAAGTGGGACGAGAAAACTCTTTTCAACGAATTTTACCGCATTGCAAAAGATGAAGTAAAGATGGAAACTTCAGATTTGTTCAAAGGAGCTTACAAAGTTTTATTGAACAAGGAAAGAGGGCCAAAACTTGCGCCGTTTATTTTATTGCTGGGAAAAGAAAAAGTTGCTAAGATGTTTGAGAAAGTTTGATTTCATTTATTTACTTCCTCATAAACTCTTCTCAACGGAATTTTATATTTTCTCGCTATTTTAACACAATCCTCATATTCCGGAGTTGCATTTTTTATTTTGCCATTTAATTTTGAAATTTTAATTCTTATTTTTCCGTATTTTGTCTTTATAGTTTTGATTTCTCTTTCCAGTTTTTTCCTTCCAGCAGGGAAAATCCTTATTCCAAGAGTTGTTGTTTCCTCAAAAATGATTTTTGATAATTTGTCAACATTGTTTTTATCACATAACGCGGTAATTTTAATGCCAATTCTGCCTTTTTTCATTGTTATTGGTCCTATATAGGCGTCCAAAGCCCCATTTTCCATCAGCCTTTCAATAACATAAGGAAAAATCTCGGGGCTCATATTGTCGATATTTGTTTCCATAATCATTATTTTGTTATCAAAACTTCCAAAATCTTCATCTAATTCCCCAAAAAACACCCTCAAAACATTTGGCTGCTCTAAATCTTTAGCTCCTGCACCGCATCCGATTTTTTCCAGTTTCATTGGAGGCATTTCTCCGAATGAATCTGCAAGAGTAGTTATTATTGCTGCGCCTGTCGGAGTTACTAATTCAGATTTAGTATTATTATGGTAAAAAGGAACATTTTTCAGGATTTCGGCCGTAGCAGGAGCTGGCACTGGCCATTTCCCATGCGAGAATTCAACAAAACTCGTTCCGATATTTAATTTTGAGCAGTAAATTTTTTCAATTCCGAGTTTATTAAACCCTACAACTGCGCCTGAAACATCTATTATAGTATCAATCGCGCCGATTTCATGGAAATGAATCTTATTTATTGAAGTTTTATGAACTTTAGCTTCTGCAACTCCAATTTTATTGAATATCTTTTTAATTGTACTTTTGATTTCTTTATCCAGTTTTGAATTATCAATGATTTTATTTATTTCTTTTAGATTTCTGTGTTCGTGATGATGATTTTCTTGCATTTTATTAAACTCAATTACATCAAATTTTGTAGCTGAAATTCCGTTTTTAACAACTTTTTTTGCTGTAATTTTATAGTTTTGCAGTTTTAATTTTTTTAGTTCTTTTTCCAAAAATTTAAAATCCAAGCCTAAATCTAATAAAGAACCAATAATCATATCTCCGCTGATTCCCGAAAAACAATCGAAGTATAATATTTTCATTAGAATCACTTATTTATCATGCTTGCAAAATATCCTGCCCCGAATCCATTGTCAATATTCACAACAACAACGCCTGGGGAGCAGGAGTTTAGCATCGTCAATAATGGCGCAATCCCCTTGAATGAAGCGCCGTAGCCAACTGACGTCGGAACTGCAATAATTGGCTTGCCAAATAATCCAGACACAACACTTGGAAGAACACCATCCATGCCTGCAACAACAATCAAAACATTCGCGTCTTCAATTTGGTCCTTATTATTCAGCAGCCTGTGCAATCCAGCCACGCCCACATCATACACCCTTTCAACTTTGTTGCCCATTGATTCTGCAACAACAGCTGCTTCTTCTGCAACATTTATGTCAGAAGTGCCAGCAGTCAGAATTAAAATTTTATTTTTTGGCCTATGTTCATTATTTTTTTTATTTATTATTATTGTTCTTGATTTCTCATTGTATTCCGCATTTTTAATATGTTTTTTTACCGCTTTAAACATTTCTATTGTTGCTCTCGTCGCTAATACAACTGAATTATCCCTAGACAATATTTTAACTATCTCAACAACTTGTTTAATAGTTTTATTCTGGCAGAAAACAACTTCGGGAAATCCTTTCCTTAATGCCCGATGATGGTCAATCTTTGCAAACCCCAAATCCTCAAAAGGAAGAAATTTCAATTTTTTTATAGCATCATCTACTTCAACTTTGCCGTTCTTCAAATCCGTCATTATTTTCTTAATTTCCTGCTCGTGCATTTTGAATTAAAAGATTCAAATTTCCGCTTTTAAAATCTAAAATTTCTATTTCGTCAAATCCTATCTCGCTGAATTTTTTATTTATCAATGAAAAATTATTATTGATAGTAATTTTATCGCTTTCCCTGACTTCAATTCTTGCTGCCGTTCCAAAATGCCTTACTCTTAATTCCAAGATGCCAAAATCTTTCAGGAAATTTTCTGCTTCCTCAATCATTTTCAGCTTTTTTAGCGTAATTTCCTGCCCGTAAGGAACTCTGGACGACAAACATGGGCTTGATGGCTTGCCCCAGCTTCGTAAGTTCAGGTATTTTACCAGCTCTCTGATTTCATTTTTCGTCAATTTGGCATCTTTCAAAGGGCTTATTACTTTATGCTCATCAGCCGCCTGCAATCCCGGCCTATAATCACCTAAATCATCAAAATTTGTCCCGTTCAGAATATTTTTTATTCCCAATTGAATTGATACTTGTTTTAATTTGGTGTATAACTCAGTTTTGCAGTAATAGCATCTGTTGCCTGGATTTTTCAGGTAAGCCTGATTTTCTGTTTCAGTTGTATTAATCACCAAATGCCTTGCTCCAATTTCTTCTGCAATTTTTTTTGTTTCTTCCAGTTCTCTTCTTGGAAGCGAAGGGCTGTCCGCCGTGACTGCAATTGCATTCTGCCCTAAAACATCATAAGCTACTTTTAACACCAAGACGCTGTCAACTCCGCCGGAAAAAGCAATTATAGCACAATCTAATTTTTTAATTTCATTTTTCAAATTTTCATATTTTTGTGTTATTTCCATTTCATACAATTGAAAATACCATTAGTGCGCCATAAACCACACCTGCGCTTCCTGTAACAAATGTTACTGACCTATATACAAAATTTCTGTGCAGCTTTACAAGAGGATATGAAAAAATGCAGGTGAAAAGAAGCATTCCAAGCACAACACCTACGCTAAAAATTCCAAGCCCGAGCAACAATCCGCCAAGCGAGGTGACTGCAAATGACGCTGTGAAAAGCAAAAGCAGCTCGTCATTGCTCGCAAGCCCGTGTATTATGCCAATGCCGAACATATGCTTATGGAAATGAGTTTCCTGATGTTTTTCGTGAAGATGCAGATGCGAATGAACACTGCTTCCATGAGAATGCTTATGGAAGTGGAAAGTGAAGAAATCCCTGAAGCTCAATATTCCCAGGATTACCAGCATTATTCCCACTATTTTTTCAAAATGAGGCAGTACATTATTAAGCACAGTTTCCTTGAACACGTATAGGATAATAGTTATTACTGTAGCAGTTATCATATGGCCTATTGCCCAGCTTAAGCCTATTTTTATGCTGGATTTTACTGATTCCACCTTGTGCAAAATATTAGAAACTGCAATCAGGTGGTCTGAATCGTAGCTGTGCTTAAATCCAAGCACAAGAGCAAAAGCCATAAATCCAAGAATAGCAATCATTTTACAGCAAAATACAGGAAAATATTTAAATATTACGTTTTTTATAATCGTGTTACGAAAAATATTTAAAGTTTGAATATACTTCTAATTTTATGGATAAAGTTGTAAGGACTGGAATTTCTTTTGAGCCGAAATTATTGAAGATGTTTGACAAGTTCATAAAAGACAAGGGCTACAATAACCGCTCTGAAGCAATTAACGACATCATAAGGGACAGATTGACTCACCATCATGAGAGCGGGATTATCGGAACAATAAAAATTATTTATGACCAGCGAGCCGGGCATTATGGCAAAAATGTGTCTAACTTACAGCACGACTACCATTGCCAGATTGTTTCTTCAATGCACACTTACCTTGACCATCATACTTGTTTAGAATTGATAGTTGTAAAAGGAAAAAAGGATAGGATAATCAAGCTCTTAAGCAAAATAAGGGAGACTGAAGGAGTAAAAAACGCTTTTTTTATTTCGGAAAAGGAAATAAGACATTAAATGGAGGTGTTTAAAATGGTTTGTTATGCAGTGCCCGCAGCAGCGGCAATTATCCATGGAATCATTAAAAGAAAAAAACCAGAATGGAAAAACAATGAAAAACAGAGATGGCTCAGCCTTCTGCTTACCGGAGGCTCAATCTTCGGAATTGTAGACCATCTTTGGAATGGCGAGCTATTCCTTATTGGAAAGAATATTCTTTCTGATATTGCCTTAGGATTTGTTATTACACTTGCAATATTTGCGGCGTGGGGAATTTACGCTGCTTTGCACAAGCAAGAATTGGAGCAAGAGACAAAACATGCAAAAGCCTCTGCCTGAATACCAATAAATTAATAAACGATTTTGTTTCTAATATTCCTATGGGGAGTTATGCCACATTAGATGGTAGGACAGTAATAGGCTTGGTGGAGAGAGTCAGCATAAAATTCAACGGCGGCAAAAAGGGAGTTATTGCCAAGATAGACACTGGCGCCACAAAAAGCTCTATTGATACAAGTCTTGCATCAGAATTGAAACTAGGGCCGGTTATAAAATCCAAACTCGTCAAATCCGCCCATGGCTCCAAATTAAGGCCGATAATTGAAGCTACTATTGAATTGGCCGGCAAAAAAATTAAATCCGAGTTTACTTTGGCTGACAGGGCTCACATGAAATACAGGATTTTAGTCGGGCAGAATATTTTAAAAAACGGGTTTCTAATTGACCCGAATAAATAAAAAATTCAATAATGAAATAAAATTAAATACGATTTAAATAAAAAAGTAATACAATTGATCCTTACAAAAAAATGAACGCAGCCGTAATGTCTCTGGGAAGCAAAAGCTCGCTGATGATACTGGAAGAGATGAAAAAATATTTTGATGCAGTTGACAATATTGATTTAAGGGACGTTGAAGTCAATCTTGGCGGAGCAGGAAAATTAAATGTTCTTTACCAGGGCAATCAGCTGCCGCAGTACGGCTGCATATACGCACGAGGCTCTTTCAGGTATGCTACACTTTTAAGGTCTGTGACACTGGCCCTGCATAGGTCTTCTTATATGCCAATAAAGGCAGAAACATTTACTTTGGGCCACGACAAATTATTAACGCATCTTGCACTGCAGCATTTCAGCATTCCGATGCCTGCAACTTATCTCGCCTCTTCGACGAGGGCTGCAAAAAAAATTCTAAATGAAGTCACTTATCCGATAGTTTTGAAATTTCCCCATGGAACAGGCGGAAAGGGTGTGATGTTTGCGGAAAGCTATGCAGCTGCTTCTTCAATGCTTGATGCTTTGTTTGCATTAAACCAGCCTTTTTTGATTCAGGAGTACATAGAAACAGGCGGAGTTGATGTTCGCGCCGTTGTCGTCGGAGACAAAGTCGTTGCGTCCATGAAAAGAAAAGCTGTCCGGGGAGAGATGCGGGCAAATATTCATGCAGGAGGCACAGGACAATCTGTTGTTCTTGATGAAAAGACAAAAAGAATTGCAATAGATACGGCAATTTCAATCGGAGCCGATATTTGCGCGGTTGACATGCTTGAAAGCCCGAAAGGACCTGTCGTGATTGAGGCAAACTTATCCCCGGGATTGCAGGGCATAACAAAAGCAACTTCAATAAATGTTGCTGACAAGATTGCAAAATACCTGTCTGAAAAATCAGAAATATTTTCTGCCCGCGACAGGGACGAGGCAACACAAAAAATTTTTGAAGACTTAGGCTTAAGCGGGGAAATAGCAACGCAGATAATAACCAATCTTGACTTCAGGGCTAACAGAATTTTATTGCCGAAGATTGCAACTGACATTTCACAGTTCAGCGGGAAAGATGAAGTTATTGTCAAGGTCGAGAAAGGGAAACTGGTTGTGGAGAAAGCTTAAAACAAAAACTCAGTCCTTGTTATAATCGTCTGGTCTCTTCTTGGACCTACAGAAACAATGGAAATTGGAACACGCAATAACTCTTCAATTCTCCTTAAATATTTCTTTGCATTGTTTGGAAGCTTGTCATAAGTTTTGATTTTAGTCAAGTCATCCCACCAGCCGTCAAGCTCCTCGTAAATCGGCTCGCAGTTCTGCAGGATTTTCATGTTGGTAGTGAAGTCTTTGATTATATTTCCTTTGTACTTGTAAGCAATGCATATTCTCAGCTTCTCAACAGTTGTCAGGACATCAAGTTTAGTCAGGGCAATTGAATCGATTCCGTTAATCATTACAGCGTATTTGCCAACCAAAGCATCAAACCATCCTACTCTTCTCTGCCTGCCAGTAGTCGCACCAAATTCCTTCCCTACTTTTTGCAGCTTCTCTGCAGTGTTTCCTGTTATCTCTGATGGAAATGGTCCTAAGCCGACTCTTGTCTTGTACGCCTTGCAAACTCCCAAAACACTCTGCACTTTTTTTGGCGGAACTCCCAAGCCCGTGCAAATTCCGCCGGTTGTTGCGCTGGAAGATGTAACAAAAGGATAAGTTCCAAAATCAACATCAAGCAAAGTTCCCTGCGCGCCTTCAAACAAAATTTTCTTGTTTTTATTTAAAGAATCATTCATTAAAGATGCTGTGTCCTTTACATAAGGCTTCAGAAAATCAGCATATTCTTTGTACTGCTGGTAAAATTCTTCATCGCCGAACCTTTTTTTGAAAAGAGTTTCATCAACAAACTCGTACATTTTCAGCCCGATTCTTGCTGCCTTTTCAGTGTACGCAGGCCCGATTCCCCTTGCTGTCGTTCCAATCTTTCCGCCCATTCTTTTGTCTTCTTCAATGTGATGCGGCAAAATGACATGCGCATTCTCGCTCACAACCAAATTTTCCGGAGCTATCTGTATCTTGCTTTTTCCAAGATTATTTATTTCATGAACAAGAACCTTTGGATCAACAACTAATCCGTTGCCTATGACTTTCAACTTATTTTTATACATGACTCCAGAAGGAACTATATGGACAACTAATTTGTTATCTCCAACCTCAATAGTATGGCCCGCATTATTGCCGCCGTTAAATCTTGCAACAACATCTGCTTTTTCCGCCAGAAAATCTATAATTTTGCCTTTGCCTTCATCTCCCCATTCCATGCCTATTACTGCAATATTTGAAGGACCTGAAAATTGCTTTGCCATAACCTAAGCGAAATGGGATTTTTATTTAAAGGTTTTGAAAAAAAGTCATAACTAATCTCATTGAAATAGTCAAATTTAAATAGCAGCCTTTCGGTGAATTGTATATGGCTGTCTTTAGCAGAATTTTAAACAGAATTGGAGATTTAATTAGCAAACCAAGTAGAAGAGATTTGGAACGAAGCTACTCCAAGCTGCTGGAGCAAAAAAATCATTTATTGAAGGTGAATGTTAACGCAAGGGCAAGATTTGATCAACAGTATAATGAAGTAATACAATGCGCCTCATATGGAACGAGTAAAGGAAAAATTTTCCCTGGAGAGTATAGAGAAATCGAAAGATTATGCTCTGGATTTCTTACAATGTCTAAAGATGAAATTGAAACTGAAAAGATGAAAGCTATGGAACAAATGAGGTCAAGAAGAGACCGAATGATAGATGCCAAGATAATGCTTCTTGCGACAACTGCCCTTGAAATAGCTGGAAATAAGGAAAAGGTCCAGAAACTTGATGAAGAACTCAATGAATTAAAGAATGAAATTGCCAGACTTAAAAAAGTCTCATAACTAAGCATTTATGTTCCATATTGTAAATAAATTCATTGTTTCTATATGGTGTAGTAAAATTTATATAATCCAGTAGCTTCACTATGATATGGCACAACCGAAATATACTATAGCGACAATCGGTTCTCATTCTGCATTGCAGGTATTCAAAGGAGCGCACGATGAAGGCTTCAAGACCATTGCAATATGCAAGAAAGGCTCTGAAAGGCCTTATAAGATGTTTAATTCTGCTGATGAAATAATCACCGTTGATTCTTACAAAGACTTCCCAAAAATACAGGAGCAGTTGATTAAGAAAAACGCAATTGTCATCCCGCATGGCTCTTTTGTCACTTACATGGGCTATGAGGAAGTTGAAAAACTTAAAGTGGACTATTATGGCAATAAAAAAATTCTTAAGTGGGAATCTGACAGGCATTTGGAAAGGCAGTGGCTTGTCAATTCAGGCTTAAAAGTTCCAATCTTATTCAAGAGCCCAAAAGATATTGACCGGCTTGTAATTGTTAAATTCATGGGAGCAGAAGGCGGAAAAGGCTATTTCCTGGCAAAAGATGAAAAAGATTTCAACAAAAAAATCAAGCCTCACAAATCAAGAAGGTATGTAATCCAGGAATATATCATAGGAGTTCCATTGTTCATACATTACTTTTATTCTTCCCTGACAAATGAAATAGAGATTATGGGAATGGACATCAGATACGAAAGCAATGTTGATTCGCTTGGGAGGATTTCAGCAAGAGACCAGATTGTCCTTCCAAAGATAGACCCAAGCTATGTCATAGTTGGAAACATCCCAGTAGTTGTCAGGGAATCATTCCTGCCGAGATTAATTAAGATGGGCGAAGATGTTGTTAAGAAATCACAGAAATTAGCCCCACCAGGATTATTTGGCCCATTTTGTTTGGAAACAATTTTGACTCCTGAAGAAGAGATTTATGTTTTCGAAATTTCAGCAAGAATCGTTGCAGGAACAAACCCGTTCATACAGGGCAGCCCATACACATGGCTGAAATACGATGTGCCAATGTCAACAGGAAGAAGAATTGCTTTGGAAATTAAGAATGCAATTAAAACGAATCAATTAAAGAAGATTTTGTG
>CAYHTH010000012.1:0-16095 GCA_964359525.1 uncultured Methanosarcinales archaeon
GAGAATGCCAGCAAGGAAGCGGAGAACGCTTTCGGAGATGCGTCAGTTTATATTGAAAGGTATCTTGAAGAGCCAAGGCATATCGAATTCCAGATTATGGCTGACAGATACGGCAATGTAATCCATCTTGGAGAAAGAGACTGCAGCATACAAAGAAGGCATCAGAAATTGGTAGAAGAATCACCAAGCCCTGCTTTGACTCACGAGTTGAGGGAAGCAATGGGAAGCGCTGCTGTAAAAGCCATTATGGCAATCGGATATGAAGGTGCGGGAACCGTTGAATTTTTACTGGACAAAAGCAGAAATTTTTATTTCATTGAGATGAACACAAGAATACAAGTTGAGCATGGTGTAACAGAAATGGTAACTAACGTTGACCTTGTAAAAGAGCAGATTAAGCTTGCAGAAGGCGCTAAATTGGCTTACAAGCAGGAAGACATAAAGATAACCGGGCACGCAATTGAATGCAGGATAAATGCGGAAGACCCATTGAACGGATTTGCCCCATCACCCGGAACAATCGTTAATTATCTTCCACCCGGAGGGCCCGGAATCAGGATAAGCAGTTCTGCCCACACAGGCTATAAAATTTTACCTCAATTCGACTCATTGATTGCTTTGATTATATGTTATGGAAGAACAAGACACGAGGCAATTGAGAGAATGAAAAGGGCTCTCGATGAGTTTATAGTTGACGGAGTCAAAACAACAATCCCCTTTCACAAGCTTGTTTTGAGCAAGAGGCAATTCCTCAAGGGAAACGTTACAACTTCTTTTATTGCAAATAACAACATAATGGAAGAGCTTAAGGAAATTAAGCCTGTTAAGGAAGAAGCGCTTACAAAAGAGAAAAAAGTTTTGATTGTCACAACCGCAGTTTCACAGTATCTTGCAAAAAAACAGGATAATAAGCAAAAGGTTAATCCGTGGACAATGGCCGCACGACAAGATTCAATGAACGAAGGCAGTTTCGAGGAATGATTTTTATAATTCTAGTATAACCCACAAATATGGATTATCAAATATATCATTTCAAATCCCTGGCATCGACGCAGGATAAGGCTAAAGAATTTGCAAGAGAAGGATTATTTAATGTTATAATTATCTCGGACTTGCAGACCAAAGGACGAGGCCGCTTCAAAAGAAAATGGCATTCTTCAAAAGGAGGATTGTGGATGTCAATTCTCCTGAAGCCTAAAAATGCCGGAAATTTGCAATACCTTACTTTTGCCGCTGCAATCGCTGTTGTTGAAGCTATTAAAAAAAATACTAAAATAAAGACAAATATCAAATGGCCGAATGACGTTCATTACAAAGGCAAAAAATTGTGCGGGATTCTTACAGAAGGCATTTTTGGGAAAGAAGATTATGCTGCCGTCGGGTTTGGATTGAATGTTAATCAAAATCATTTTCCTGATGATATTAAAGATATTGCAGCATCATTAAGAATTATTAAGAATAAAAAAATTGATATTGATAAATTAACTAAAAATATTATTAAAGAATTTTTTAAATTATATAACAATTATTATAACAAAAATAAATTAAAAACTATTATTCAAATGTGGAAGAGATATTGTGATACATTAAATAAAAATGTAATTGTTACAACTAAAACAAAAATTATCAGTGGAAAGGCTATAGGTGTAGATGAAAATTGCAATCTATTATTAAAATTAAAAGATAATAAAATAATTAAAATTATAGAAGGGGATTTGAGAGTAAGATACTAATTCATTTTTCTTCAATCTTATTCATTGATTCTTTTGGAATTGGAACAGATTTCATTGTTTTTTGTTGTACTTATTTATTGTTATTGGTTAATTTCCACAATCTTTAAAAACCATATAACTTTCCATATAGTATGGGGTTTTTGGATAGCGTTCCTATGTTAAAAAGGATTTTGGACTTAGCGTATGCTATGCTCGTTGTGATAATGTTAAGCGCTTTGGTTGGGCTTATACTGGCATTTCCGGTAATGTGGCTGTGGAATTTTGTGTTCGGAAGCATTTTAAAAATAAATGTATTCCAGGCATGGGCATTGAACGTCTTGACTGGAATATTATTCGGGAAAACAGGAAACGATACAAGGAAGTGAGCTTATGGCAGAAAACAAGACCGTGAATAAAACATTGTATGAAATAATGTTTCAGAACAGGAATATCTTTCTTGACACTTTTATGATACTGGCAAGCGTGGCATTCCTGGGAGTGATGGCCAACATACAGATACCTTTATGGCCAGTACCGATAACAATGCAGACATTCGGGGTTTTTGCAATTGCATTTTTCTTCGGCTCCAGAAAAGGATTTTTATCCATACTTGCTTACGTTCTTGCAGGCCTCGTCGGATTCGGGGTTTTTGCAGGGCACTCATCCGGAATGAAAGCGCTGCTCGGGCCTTCCGGCGGCTACATAATCGGATTTTTGTTCATGGCGTTTTTTGTGGGCTTGATGACTGAGAAGGGATACGGAAGGAGCAGAAAAAATATTTTGCTGTGTATGTTTGCTGGAGAAGTGATATTGTATGTTTTCGGGCTTGCCGGCTTATGGTATTATCTTGGAAACGTGCCTTTCCTCAAGGTGCTTCAGTTCGGGCTGTTTCCTTTCATAATAGGAGACACAATCAAGGCAATGGCTGCTGTCGGAATATTTCCGTATCTTTGGAAAGGCGCGGAGAAAATAAGAATTTGATTATTCAATCACAGCTAGAACATCTCCCCTGTTGACATTATCATTTTTCTTTATTTTTATTTCTTTTATCGTACAATCCCTTGGGGCAGTGATGTTATTTTCCATCTTCATTGCCATCAAAGTAAACAAGCTCTGGCCTTGAGCTACTTTATCGCCTTGTTTTATCTTAATATCATAAATCATCCCCGGCAATGGAGCGATGATTTCATTCGCGTCTGCACTGGACTCTTTTTTCTGCAGCCTTTCTATTGCTGAAGTTTCAGCGTCTTTTTTTGTCTCAACTTCGTAAACATCATTCCCACAATGGACCAAGACTCTTCCGTCTTCTGTTTCATCGACAAATACTTGATATTCCTTGCCATCGACTTTAACTGTTAATTCATCCATTTTGTTAAATTAGTTTTTGTTTTTCTAAATTTTATTATGGTGATTTTTTAAGATATGATTAATAGTTATTGCGTTTAATTTTTTAGACTCTTTTTTATTAAAATTATAATGGCATATTTGCGTGTTTTTTTGCGGGCCGCTTCTCGCGTTTAGAAATAATCATCTCAAGGCATTTTATCAAAGCTATTCTTGTGCCTTTTGGCTCAATGACCATGTCAACTTTCCCAAGCTTTGCAGAAACATAAGGATTAAGATATTTTTCAGCGTATTGCTGCACCAGTTCAGCTTTTGCTTTCGGGTTTTTGGATATTTCATCCTTGTTGATAATGTTGACAGCCTGCTCAGCACCCATGACAGCGATTTCCGCAGCAGGCCATGCAATTACTTTGTCGTAACCCATGTCTTTTGAAACAAGCGCAATATATGCTCCGCCATAAGCTTTTCTTAAAACAAGTGAAATTTTTGGAATTGTAGCTTCGGAATATGCAAATAATACTTTTGCGCCGTGCCTTATTATTCCATGATGTTCTTGGTTTGTTCCTGGCAAATACCCGGTAACATCGACGAGATTAATTAAAGGAATATTAAAGCAATCGCAGAATCTTACAAATCTTGCAATTTTGTCTGATGAATTAATATCAAGGCAGCCTGCCAGAACTTTTGGCTGATTGGCAACAATGCCGACTACATTTCCATTCAGTCTTGCAAATCCTACAACCGCATTGTCCGCATAATACGGCTGCACTTCAAAGAAAGTTTTCTTGTCAAAAATTTCTGCAATAACTTCTTTTATATCGTAAGTTTTCTTTGGGTCTTCTGGAACAATATCCTGCAATTTTTTTGTTTCCCTTGTCGGGCTATCAGACATACTGTAAGGCGGAGTTTCAAGGTTGTTTTGCGGAATATAGCTTAACAAAACTTTAATCATATCCAGGCATTCTTTTTCATCATCCGCCATGAATTGTGCAACTCCACTTTTTTGGTTGTGGGTTAAAGCTCCTCCAAGACTTTCAAAATCTATTGTTTCTCCGGTTACTGATTTAATTACGTCTGGACCGGTAATAAACATATAGCTTGATTTTTTTGTCATTAAAATGAAGTCAGTCAAAGCGGGAGAATAAACTGCAATTCCGGCGCAGGGGCCAAGAATAGCTGAGATCTGCGGAATAATTCCTGATGAGATTGTATTTAGCTGGAAAATCCTGCCGCCGGCGTCTAATGCCGAAACGCCTTCCTGAATTCTAGCTCCACCAGAATCCAGCAAACCAATAATCGGGCAGCCTGTTTTCAATGCCAGTTCCATGATGTGGACTATTTTCTTGTTGTGCATTTCGCCCATTGAGCCGCCCATAAACGAGAAATCCTGAGCATAAACAAAAACCGGCCTTTTGTTAATCTTGCCCTGGCCCGTTATGACACCATCACCGGCTTTCTTTTTGTTTTCCAGCTCTTTGCTGTGATGCTCTGCAAAAGCCCCTAATTCAACAAATGAATCTGAATCTAACAGATATTTTAAACGCTCTCTTGCTGTTAATTTTCCTTTCTTGTGCTGGATTTCTGCAGCCGACTTGTCGTCCTGAACAGCCTTCTGTTTATCTAAAAACTCTTTAAACTTATTGCTCCCCATAGGCTTAAGATTATACATAGGGCTTTAAAAAGCTTTTGGGGAGGAAAATCAAAACAACTTGAACCCTTTGCTCTCTTTTGTGCTTATTATGCCGGCTTCAACTATCTTGAATAATAACTCTCTTTCTGCCTGAATGTTTCTGTGTTTTCTTATGATAAGCCTTCGGTTTCCATCCGGGGTTATTTGCAGCTCTATCAGGCATTTGCTTCCGTATTTGAGAATGTCCCCTCCAACAATATTTACTTTGTCCTTTTCATCAAAATCCATATAGACCTGATTAGTTACCAAAACAGGTATGTTTTTTTTCCTTGCAATCTCTGTAAGGTACCCTATCTGCCTTCCAAGCTCCCTGTTGACTTCCTGGAAATCTTCGCTTTTGCCCAACTCCAATCTGTAAAGCATCGCTATGGAATCAACAATAATAATCCCTATTTTATCATTCACAATTTCTTTTAATTTTTCAAAAGATTTCTTTTGCTCGTCAAAGCTTGTCGGCCTGAGGAAAATCATGCCGTTTAATATTTCTTTGTAGTCATTATTTATGCTGGAAGCTACCTGCCTTAACCTCTCTACAGAAAAACCACCTTCGCTGTCCACGTAGATGACTTTCTTGCCGTTTTTGACTGCTGTCATGGCTGCCAAAATGCAGATGACCGTCTTGCCAGCACCGGCAGGGCCGTAAATTGTAGTAATGACATCATTCTCGTATCCGCCATTTAGCATTTCATCCAGAATCCTGCTCCCGGTTGGTGTTTTGTTGTTAATGATGTTGTTTATTTCTTCCATTCCTGACTAGTATAACCCAAATTATTATAAAATTTGCTATAAAATACCTTTAATGCTGTAAATTCAATGATTGAAAATTTATTAACAAAAGCTTAATACTTTGACATAACCTAAACTAGAATATTCAATAACAAAATACCCAGTAAACTAAAATTATTTATCACAAACTTTTAATATTGAACCAATTAACTTAACTTATGGAAAACGCAAGCAATAAATTCAATAAATCAAGCCTTAAAGCGACGATATCTTTTATTTTTGGGTTAACTTTCTGGATACCTATACTTAATCTCATTTTCGGAATTGGGGCGATTTATTTTGGCATCAGGGCTTTGATAAATATTAGGAAGGAACCATCAAAATACAGCGGGAAATGGCTTGCTTTAATCGGCTTAATCCTTGGAGCTTTGGTTTGGATAACCTACTTTGTTGGTATTGGTACGTGCTTGTCTGGAAATAAGGGCATATGCAGCAGCATTGGATTGGGTTTTCTGACTTAGCCATCAGAAATGTTTAAAAGCTCAACTGCTTATTCTCTATAATAAATTAATCCACATGAAAGACCTAATTATGCTTATATCAAGCGTGCTCTTCGGAATACTATTTGTTTTTTTAGTTTTCATCTTTTCAGTTTTTGTGATTTCAAGATTTTTCAAGCACAAAATCAAAAAATTCGAGCCAAATGTAAGTGTGGTTATACCAGCGTATAATGAAGAAAAGAATATTGAAGATTGTCTAGACTCTGTTTTTAATTCTGATTACCCTAAAGATAAGATGAAAGTGATTGTTGTTGATGATGGTTCAAAAGATAAAACACTAAGACTGCTTAGGAAATATAAAAAAATCAAAATACTTAAACAAAACCATCTTGGAAAAGTTGAAGCATTGAATTTAGGCGCAAGAAACTCTTCCTATGATTTTATTTTTACAGTTGACGCTGATACAACTCTTGACAAAAACTGCATCCGCGAATTGTTAATCCCTTTGGCGGATGAAAAAGTCGGAGCCACAACCGGCAATAACAACGTTAAGAACAAGAAATCAATAGCCAGCACGTTTCAGAATGTCGAGTACCACTTCAATAACTTAATAGCCAATAGTTTCTCAACCGTCTTTAACAACGGAATATGGTTTACTGGGTCGCTGGCATGCTACAGGAGGACAACGCTAAAGAAAATTGGACATTTCAAAAAAGACACCCTGACAGAAGACCAAGACATAGCTTTGGAAATGAGGAGAGCAGGATATAAAACATTAAATTCGCCAAGGGCATTCGGCTATACAGTTGTTCCAGACAATTTTAAGGATTTATACAAACAGCGCTCCAGATGGTGGATTGGAACTCTGCAGTCAATGGTCAAGAACAAGAAATTGTTTTCAAGAAAATCCTCTCCTTCGATAATTTTTTTTTACATCAGCCAGTTCTGGTGGTCGTTCTATGCATTTCTGTCATTGCCGCTGGTAATTTACCTAGTCAATTACTGGCTTCCTTATAACAATCAGAGTTTTTACGCTGTTTTCAGCTATTTTTTCAAATGGTTCAGCCTGCTGGGCCCCATTTATGTTATATACAGGATTCCTGATTCCGGCATCTCGGTATACAGCATTTTTGGCGTGCTATCGGGCTTGATGACAACTATCTTAAGCATATCCGCCCTTAAGATATTTAAAGATAGGATAACTTTAAAAAACGTGCTGGCAATCTTCTTTTATTTTCCATATACAATAGTTTTAAATATAATAATCTTAGTCAGCTTGTTGAGGAACAGGTTTTGGACCAAAAGCTACTACCTAAAGTGAGATAATGAGCCTTATCAATATCATAAAGCAATATAGCGCTTTGTTTGCGGACAGGGTAACAAGCTTTTTTGCATGGTATAACTCTACCGGAAGAAATATATTGGATTTTCTGCATAATATATTTGACAATACTTTCAAAGTTCTTTTGATAATTACAGTTGTTGTGTCTGCGTTGTATCTTATAATGACAGTCTATGCCGTATTCCACAAACAAAAAAAGAAAGAAGACGAAGAATGCCAGGAAGAACTGCCTTTTGTTACAGTGCAGATTCCTACATTCAATGAGCTCGTGGCTATACGATGTGCTGAGAGCTGCTTGAAATTTGATTATCCGAAAGACAAGTACGAGATAATAATTGGTGATGACAGCAACAGGTCGGAAGTTTCAGCAAAAATAACTGAGTTTGCACAAAAGCACGATTTGGTGAAGGTGACAAAAAGAAAAACAAACGAAGGCTACAAGCCAGGCAACCTGAATAATATGCTGAAACATTCCAAAGGGGAAGTTTTGGTGGTATTTGATTCTGATTTTGTGCCTGAGCCAGATTTTCTTTCAAGAATTGTCAGGCCATTTATGAAGGACAAGAATATTGCCGGAGTTCAGGCAAGATGGAAATTAATGAACCCCGGTCAAAATATGGTAACCTCGCTGGGCGCAACAATAATCTATACCTGCCATTATGTAACTCTGCCTTTTATTCACACTCAGAGAAAAATAAGTTTCTTGTGCGGCTCAGCAGAGGCCGTAAGAAGGAGCACTTTGATTGAGCTTGGAGGATGGGAATCCGGAAATCTGACAGAGGATATTGAATTTTCGTTGAGGCTTCTTGAAAGAGGCTATAAAATAGAATACATTGATAGTCTTGATTGTGACGGGGAAGTGCCCCACACTTTAAGAGATTTATACAGGCAGCAGATGCGATGGGCTTATGGCGTCATCTATTCCTGGAAAAATCACTTTTTCACTATCTTAAAAAGCAAAAAAATCGGCTTAATTGATAAAACTTACATGGCAATTTTCTTGAGCGGCTATCTTATTTCTGTGCTATTGGCAGCCCTTTTCATAACCGGGACATTGAGCCTTATAACGCATGCTCCTGCTCCCGTCGAATGGGAAAAACTCAGTTATGAATTGACAAGAAACGTTCTGCTGACGAGCGGCTTGCTGATTGCGGGATGCGTGGCTTTGCTAAAAGCAAACAAAAGCAAGCTGACTTTGAAAATGATAGCGTCTTCATTCAGCTATGGCTTGGTTGTGACTTATTACGTGAATGTTGGCATAATAAAAGCCATTGCAAAAGTTCCTATGGAATGGTACATGCTGAACAAGCATGGAAATAAGCTAATCAATTAATATAATTCTTATCAGGCTGTTAAAATGAAATTGAAAGATAATTTAGGAATAGTCATTATAATTACGTTGTTCTTGATTCTTAATTTTGCTATTATAAATTTTAATAATCCTGAATGGGACTCGGCTGTTTATGTCGGAATGGGCAAGTATTTGTTTTCTCACGGCCAGGCAGGGTTGTGGGAGCCGATAAGGCCATTAACACTCCCGATTATTCTTGGATTCTTTTGGAAGATAGGATTAAACTCCCTGATTGCAGGGGAGATTTTTATTTTATTAATATCCATTGGTGTAATAATCTTGACTTATATTTTATCAAATAAATTATTTGATAAAAATACCGCGATTGCTGCTTCAATTTTGGTTTCTTTTTCCACTTTGATGCTGAAAACAAGCCATCAAATATTGGTTGAGATTTTAGCTGTTTTCTTTTTATTGCTGGGTTTTTATTTTTATCTTGAGAAGAAAAATTTGGTTTCTGGCATTTTATTTGGGCTTGCCTTTCTTACAAAATTCCCCGCAGTGCTTTTTTTGATCGCTATATTTGGTGTTGATTCCTTTTATCTATTTTTTTATAAAGATAATTTTTCTAAATATTTTAAAAAGTTTTTTTATATCGGATTTGGATTTATTTTGATAATTTCCCCATATTTCTTATTTAATTATTTCAGTTACAATGACGCTTTGTTCCCATTAAAATCCGCGCAATATGTTATAGATAATGTTGTCGGCTGCAACGTGCTTTACAAACAGCCGTTTTATTATTATATTCCTCTGATTATAAAAGATAATTTTCTGTTTTTATTTTCCATAATTGGAATAACCTTTGCGTTTTTTAGTAAAAACAAAATCAATAAGATTCAGATTTCATTCTATGCTGCTGCATTCCTTATCTATTTTTCCAACTTGGGATGCAAGACAGAAAGATACCCCATACTTATGCTGCCTTTTATTGCTATGATTTCCGGTTACGGAATTGTTAAAATTTTCAGCAGGTCGAATAAAAAATATATCAAAATTGCATTAATCATTGTATTTTTAATTTCCTTATCCTTAGTTTTGAATTATACACTAAAAAATGCTCATCAAAAATTAAATAATGCTGAATTTTATTCTTATATATCGGATAAAAAAATTAACGGAGAAGTACTGACGACAAATCCATTTATTACAATGCATACTGATATGAAAC
The DNA here is from genome assembly GCA_964359525.1 of uncultured Methanosarcinales archaeon. GTDB lineage: Archaea > Nanobdellota > Nanobdellia > Woesearchaeales > GW2011-AR4. The sequence goes on from CAYHTH010000012.1 coordinate 9,837, forward strand.
TAAACCTGATTTATTATCCGCTTTATAATTCCAGCAGAATTGATTACTATATCAGTTATGTTAATAAAAATAAATCCAATATTTCTTATATTTTTGTGGATACTGAAGACATACCGTGCCATCCAAAAGATTTGGAATGCCCTAAGAAAACAGCCCAATTCATTAATTTATTAAAAAATAATTTTAATATCAGTTATTACAAGAAAATTAATGATAATGAGCAGTTTATTTTCTCGCAATGATTATGAAATGTGAATAGAAGAAATTATCACACCTGATTATCTCTGTTTTCATTTTCCTTTCTTTGAAGAAGGATTCAAACCATTCCTGATTTCTGAAATATAACCTGTCATTTATTGTCATGATTTTATCATGCGTGTAATTCCATAAATACTTAAGAAACGGCTTTTTATCAATATCCTTGATTATTATTAAATCATTTTTTCTTATTGATTTGAATATATTGTTCAGCAATGAAATCTGGTCATTATAAGGAATATGATGCATAACATCAATTAAAAGATGAACTTCCGATTTTGATATTCTTATTTTTGAAGCATCCCTGACTTCAAATTTTACATTCTTGATATTCTTGCCGATTAATCTTGCTTTTTTAATTCTTTCAGCATTGTACTCTATTCCTGTTATTTTCCTGTTTTTTGATGATAACCCAAGATAACAAGAAACAATTCCAAAACCGCACCCATAGTCTGTAATTATTCCGCTTTTTGGCACAATTTCATCTATCTTCTTTACAGGAAGTATCAAGAATCGCAGATAAGTGTATAATTTCAATCCCAAACTGGGGCATCTTTTGACTATTTCATTTGTGCTCATTAATACCTATGCATAAAAACTTATTTAAATAACTATTGCGAATCTATTGTAATGGGAGTGTTTGACTACGTTAAGATAATGCGGCCAGAGCAGTGGTACAAAAATCTGCTCGTGTTTCTTGCTGTATTTTTCTCATTCAATCTGTTTAATTTTAATAAACTGATGTTAAGCTTTTTCGGTTTTATAATTTTAATAACACTCTCATCTGCAAATTATATTCTTAATGATATTGCAGACAGAAAAAATGATCTACAGGATGTTTCTAAAAAATCCAGACTGATAACCTCAGGAAAAATATCGGTTCAAAATGCCGTTATTTTTTCAATTATTTTATTTTCTGCTGGGCTGGTTTTATCTTACTTAACCAACCTAAATTTCTTTTTGCTTATGTTATTTTTTGTGATTATCTCAACTGCTTATTCATTTTACCTGAAAAAAGAGATTTTTGCCGATATCCTTTTGATTTCAATTAATTTTGCAATAAGGGCGGTTGCAGGAGCAGTCATAATCAATGTTTATATATCTTCTTGGCTTATTTTGTGCCCTTTTTTCCTTTCACTTTTCCTTTCCGTTGGAAAAAGAAGAGTTGAGCTTGCCAATCTTGGCAAAAAAGCCGTGATGCACAGGAATACTTTGTCTTATTATACCGAAGAAATGACAACCGCTTTGATGATAATAACAACCGTAATCCTTATCGTTGCTTATACTTTCTATACTTTGACTGTGGACTATAAACTTATATTTACTATACCAGTTGTGCTGTATGCCTTATTTAGGTATTCTCAGTTTATTTATACTAATTCAAAAATTGCCAGAAATCCGGAATTGGTTTTGACCGACAAAAGGTTTGTTGCAGCCCTTATATTATGGACTGCTATAACTTTTGCAGTGCTTTATTCTTGACCCTTCTTTATTTTTATAAAATCCCCTAAGGTGAAACCTTCTTCTCTCTTTGTTTTCTGCATTTGGTGCTTTTCTTCGTGCTCCTCCACTAATTTTATTCCAAGAATTCTCTCAAGCTTTCTTGCCATTTCCAAAGGAGGCTCAAAGGTGCTCGTTTCAATGTGATGAATCATTGATTCTTTTTCATTCAGCTTCAAGGCAAAATCTTTTTGGCTCAAGCCCACTGACTCGCGCCTTTTTTTAATCAAATCTGCGTAATTTTCCACCAGAATTTCCATTTTTTCTTCTTTTGGAGCTTGTGGCTGAGCTCTTTGCACCATTTTATGCTGCTCTTTTGGAGAATATCTTTTTATAGGAGCCAAAACTTTGCCGAATTTGCTGCAGGCACCGCAGACATTCAATTCAACACCTTCTATAAGGGTTCTGTTTAATTGCTCATCAACTTTTCCGCATAAATCGCAGTTAATTTGGATCACCGATAATTGTTACAATTATTTTTCTATCTTGTCTGGGTCCATCCAGCTCATAGAACATGATACTCTGCCATCTGCCTAACTGAAGATTGCCGTTATTTATAGGTATCGTTTCCTGAGGGCCTAAAATAGCTGCCTTTATGTGCGAGTCCGCGTTGCCGTCAACTTTGTCATGGCGCCAGATTCCGCTTGGAATTAATTTGTTCAATGAATCCAGCAAATCCAGGCAGATATTTGGATCATAGTTTTCGTTTATGATTATTGCTGCTGTTGCATGCGCCGTAAACACATTACATAATCCGTTTTTTACTTTTGATTTCTTGATTATTAAATTTACTTTTTCTGTTATATCTATTAATTCCTGCTTTTTATTAGTTGAAATTATTAATTCTTCTTGCATATAACTGACATTATTTAAGAATATTTAAATATAATCCTATAAAACTAAGCATTATGAAAATAATCATAGTTACCGGCGTGCCAGGTACGGGAAAGACAACGTTATCTAAATTACTGGCTAAGAAATTAAATTTTTATTATCTTGATGTAAATAAACTTATTTCTAGATATAAATTATCTGAAGGGTACGACAAGAAGAGAAGAGCCAAGATTATTGATACTAACAAATTGAATAATAAGTTGATTGCGGAAATTAAAAATTTTAAAAGGCAAAATGAAAAATACAAAGGAATAATAATTGACTCACATCTTTCGCATTATCTTCCCAGAAAATATGCTGATTTCTGCATTGTGACTAAATGTGATATCAAAGAATTGAATAAACGGCTGAAGAAGAAAAAATTTCATGAATCCAAAATAAAAGAAAATATTGAAGCTGAGATTTTTGATGTTTGCTTTAATGAGGCAAAACGCAAAAAACATAATATTATAGTAATCAACACTACAAAACCTTTTAATATAAATGATTTAACCCGTAAGCTAGGTGAATAAATGTTATACAATCGTTCCGCGGAATTTTTAATTCCGCATTGCATAGTTTTAGTCAAGCTTTTACTAAAAGGTTGTGGTGGTTAAATGTTATCTCAAAGGGCAAGAAATATAGCGCCGAGCGCTACTTTGGCAATTGATGCAAAAGCTAAACAGTTGAAGAAAGAAGGAAATGATGTAGTTATTTTCGGGGCGGGAGAGCCGGATTTCAATACTCCTGAAAATGTAAAGCAGGCTGCAAAAAAGGCAATTGACGATAATATTACCAGGTACACTCCTTCAGGTGGGATGGCTGAGCTGAAGAAAGCTGTCGCTGACAAATTAATGAGAGACAATAAACTAAGCTATGATGTTTCTGAGATTTTGATAAGCTGCGGAGGAAAGCATTCACTGTATAACATAATGATGTGTGTTCTTGACAAAGGAGATGAAGCCATTTTGCCAACTCCTTACTGGGTGAGCTATGATGAAATGATTAGGCTTGCTGAAGCCAAGACGGTTTTTTGCGAGACTGACAGTAAATTCAAGCTGACTGCAGAAATGGTTGAATCTAAAATAACTCCAAAAACAAAGATGCTTATTTTAAACAGCCCCAGCAATCCAACCGGTGCCGTGGTTGATCCGGAAGAAATTAAAAAAATTGCCGAGCTTGCTGTCAGGCACAATTTTTATGTTATTTCTGATGAGGTTTACGAGCATTTTGTCTACGGCAATAATAAGCAGGTAAGCATGGCATCTTTCGGAGATGATATAAAAAAACTTACCTTGATTTCAAATTCTGTTTCAAAAACTTATGCGATGACCGGCTGGAGAATCGGATACACGGCAGGGCCTAAAGAAATAATCAAAGCAATGGATAATCTGCAGGGACATTCAACTTCTAACCCTACAAGCGTAGCGCAGATGGCCGCTATTGAAGCTCTTTCTGGGCCGCAGGATTCTGTGAAAACTATGGTTAAGGCTTTTGATGAGAGAAGGAAATTTATTTACAAGAGATTAAACGAGATTGACGGCATTTCATGCATTGAGCCGGAAGGCGCTTTTTATGCTTTCCCGAATATCGGAGAGACCGGAATGGATTCAATGACTTTTGCTTCCAAACTTCTTGATGAAGCGCTTGTTGCGGTTGTTCCCGGGATTGCATTTGGAAGTGACAAGCACGTCAGATTAAGCTATGCAACTTTCATTAATGAAATTCAGAGAGGAATGGACAGGATAGAGAAATGGCTGAAGCAAAACGCGATTAGAGTTTAGAATTTTTACATTAAACTATCTTTTTGTTAATTACCTAATTATTATTTAGATGTTTAATATATCACTAAAATAAGTTTAATTGATAAACAAATAAAATGAAAATAAAAATTTTTGTAAATGAGATTGAAGCGGAAGCTGAACTGAAGAACACTCCTACAGCAAGAGCTATTTTTGACATGCTTCCTGTTGACGGAGCTGCGAACAGGCGGGGAGACGAGATTTATTTTGTGATTCATTTAAGGATGGATTTAGAGAAGGATGCGGATGATGTCGTTGAAAAGGGAGACTTAGCTTACTGGCCGGAAGGATGCTGCTTTTGTATTTTCTTCGGGAAAACTCCTGCTTCAACTGAAACAGAGATAAAAGCGGCTTCAAAAGTAAATGTGTTCGGCAAAATCAAAGGAGACTTAAGCGAGTTCAAGAGCGTCAGAAATGGTGATTTGGTGATTGTGGAGAAATACTAGGCTCATAACATTTGTCGCAATGCGGCACCTGCATTTTCAGGCGTACGAGCGAGCATTTCTTCAAGTTCTCTCCTCATTTTAGGAGTTGGTTTGGGAAAATAAGCTCTTATTTCACGTCCAACTCTTGCTCCATATTCCTCTGACCATGCTACAAAATCCACCCTCAAAAGCCCAACTTTTTTTGCAATCAATTCCGGAGTAAAGGATTTATCACTCACACCAAGAGGCACAATATAATAAAAAATACCAAGAGTTCTGCCATCATTCAACATCTCTGCTATTACTATCCTCATGGCAGCGTCAACTCCGGGTATATCCATGCATTTCCATGACCCGTCATCCACATTTATTATTCCATCTAGGTCTGTATGAGGACTATCATAATTCAAAGGCACTTCATCTTCCAAAGTTACGAATACCATTTTTTGATTATAGCTAGATTTAAATAAGAAGGTATAAACTTCAATATTTAAATCATTTGCCCAATAAAATGAAAAAACATCTTTCATCAGTGGATACCCATTATTTAACCAAAGAATTAGAGCAATTAAAAGGCTCCAGAATAGACAAGATTTACCAGCCGGAGGCAGACTTGATAGTTTTCAGCTTTTACAAGACAAATGCAGGCAGGAAAATATTAAAGATTAAGGTTGGCGTAAGCGCCTATCTTATTGATGAAAAAGAGAATTATGATGAAACTCTTGGCTTTGGAATGTTTTTAAGGAAGCATCTTGACGGGTTTTTCCTTGAGGATGTTGAGCAGCTTAAGCCTGAGAGGATTTTAAAATTCGCTTTTAAAATCAAAGATGAGAAGAAATTCTTTTATATCGAGTTTTTTGGAAAAGGGAACGCAATATTATGCAACGAGAATAATGCAATTCTCAATGCTCTTGAGCATCATGATTTCAGGGAAAGGTCGGTTAGGCCTAAATTAAAGTATGTTTACCCTATGATGAATTATAATTTATTTGATTTGAAAGATTTGGATATTATTTTTAAAAATTCCAAAAAGGATTCTATAATCACTTCTCTTGCAATAGAACTGGGATTGGGGGGACTGTATGCTGAAGAGACCTGTTTATTATCCAATGTTGACAAAACTACTAATCCAAAAAATATTGGTGATAAATCTACTCATTCAATACTTAATTCGCTTAATAAAATAATAAATAAAGAAATTGATGCTTATGTTGTTCTTGAAAACGGATTGGTTATAGATGTTATTCCTTTTGATATGGAATTTTATAAAGGCAAAGACAAAAAGAAATTTTCATCTTTCAGCGAGGCGCTTTCGTTCTTTTATTTGCAATTTAAGGAAATTAAGGAAACGGAATTTGATAAGAAGCTTAAGAATTTGCGGAGAATAATTGAAGAGCAGAA
>CAYHTH010000013.1:0-15601 GCA_964359525.1 uncultured Methanosarcinales archaeon
GTTGTTGTATATTGTATTGAAGCTGGCATTCTTGAAGATATAAATTCCATAGGAACTGGCTGCGCCTCCTATGCCAGTTACATTCTGCACAATATTGCAGCTTCTTATAGTAGAATAATTAAAGTTTGAAATATTCACTCCATAACCTTTAACACTTTGGGAGTAATTAATATCAAACCCTTTGCAGTCAAGAGTTACATTATTAGCCAAAACATACATGCAAGTTCCTTCACTGCTTGCATCTTTTGTCAAGGAATAATTAGTGTTGGGAATTGTCAGATTGCTACAATTAGTTAAGTGAAATTGAGGTCCAACTGTAATTATCTGACCAATTACTCCTCCAACATACTCGCTTTGATTTTTATTGCCGCCGGCAACAGCATTAGAAGTATCGTTCACAATAACAGTAAAGTTAATCACATTTCCAGCAGACAATCTTATTGTATAATTCTGCGAGCACTGGTCATTTGTTCCAGCAACTGTTTTGTTGAAGAAAGTTTTTGCGCCATTTGACAAGCTCTGGTTGTCAATAAACTGGCAGAAACTCAAGCCAGCATTATCACTTACATTTGCTGTCATGTTAACTCTTTGCCCTATGCCAGGATTTGAATCATCCAAAGAGGCATTTATTCTTGGCTTTGTTGTGTCTGGAACAGCAGCAGCAGGCGCATAAAATCTCCTGAATGCAAAGTCAAATGGCATTGTGTTTTTGCTTGACATACTTGCTTCTATTGGAGCGCTGCCAAATATATTGCTGTAGGTGGTCATGAAAAGCCCTTTATTTGCGTCAAACAAAAGAACATTTAAGTCAGCGTTAGCGTCGCTGTAAAACACAAAGCTTTTGTTACTGACCCCTTCCTCCAGAGGAAACTGCCTTATCATTTTCTGCCATAAGTTGCCTGTTGTGACTGTCAAAGTGTAATCAGCCGGACTAGTGCCGGGTGTGCCATACCAAGTGTTGGATTTTGGATTCCAAGATGTCCAGTCAAGCTCTGTTGCGGTTGCGTCACCATAAATAACCAAGCTGCCGTTTCCAAAGCCGCCGCATGTTGCAAATTGCTTAGGCGCTCCAGGAGTTGCAAATGCAGCGGTGTCGGTTGCGCTTGTCATTACTCCATCACTCCATCCAAAAAATATTTCATCATCATTTCCTGTTGATGCTCCTGCATTTGCAACAACTATACAAGTAGAATTGCCTATCTCATCAGAAGCAACATCAAGCAATCCCGCAGCCTCAGTAGAAGCAGTAGCGCCAGATACTTTCCAGTTGCACGCATCCAGAGTTTTATTTGCTGTTACAATGTTTGTTGATACTTGGGATGCTGCTACAAATAGCTGGTTTTTGCCTTTTATAAAAGCGCCTCCAAAGTCTTTAAACTCATAAGTAGCCGCTTCAAGCGCTGTGTTTATTGTTTTATTGCATCCCCATGTGCTGTTTGTTGCATTCCATATTATTGCTGACAAGTCATCGCCACCTTCATGCCTCATTAAAAGCGCTATTTCATTTGCTCCAGTATTGCTTGTCATCTCTACCAAGTCAATCCATCCAATTCTGCCTCCTCCAGTGTAAGTATTATTAATAACCTTAACATTGCTGATGCTTTTATTTGTTGAATTCCATATTCTATAAAGAGGATAGTTTGAGCCGTTTGAATAAACAATAATTGCTTCCTGGTCATTTTGGCCTGTAACATTTTCATATGCAACATCAAAAGCTCTTAAAGAAGTATTAATCTTGCTGTTAATTGTGGTTGCTTCAGCTGCTCTAAGAAGAACAAGAGGAGCATTGTTGCAATCAGTTCCATTGCTCCAGCAAGTTCCATTATAAACCATCATAAGCAATGCACCAGATGCATTAGCAACAACTGCAATAAACTCATCCTCTTTGTTTGCTGCTTTCACAACAGTCCAGTTAATCAATCCAGTTTTAAGAGCGCTTTCTTCTGCGCTTAAATTTGTGCCATTCCAAATTCTGTATCTTGCATTTGTAGCTGCTTCTTCGCCATAGACAAGCATGCCCTTTACGCTTGCATTAATTTTTTGAATTTGGTCATTCGCAATCTGCCACTGCCTTGCTTCTTTAAAGCTGCCAATATCCAAAGGACCCAAGACATAGAATTCCGGAGAAATGTCAGGAGCGTCAAACTTATAGGAAAGAATGTACTTGCTTCCTTTTTTCAGATTAGCAGGAATGCTTATTATTTTTGTGTCGCCAATTGCGCTTATGGTGTATGGCGAGGATTGCGCGATTGCTGAAGGGATTAAGCTGAAGAAATTGGCTATGTGAGTTCTTAATTTATTATTATTTTCTAAATTTAATGTTGTTTTTTTGCTTAATGTGATGTTTCCAAAACCTTTAAATACACCTTTCTCATTATTAGCAATATGAGAGTCGAAATTAGCAAGAATGTCGTTGCCGATACTGAAATCTGCCACGGAAAACCTACTTTTAGAGGAACTAGAGTCTTGGTTAGTGATATTGTTGAGTTGGTTGCCGCTGGAGAAAGTGTCGGAAGCATACTTAAAAGCTTCCCAAGTTTGACCGAAGATATGGTCAGAGAGGCTTTGGAATACGCCGCCAAACTCGTTAGAGGAGAGCATTATGTCAAATTCTCTAAAATTCCTGCTTGACGAGAATATTAGAATAGAGGTTAAAGAATTCCTTAAATCTAGGGGGTTTTCAGCCGAGTATGCTGCCAAAGGCATTAATAACGGTAAATTAGCTTCTTTGGCAAAAGAGAAATTATTAGTATTAGTCTCGCGAGATTCAGATTTCCTTAATAAATCAATATTCCCGCCAAAAGAATTTTCCGGTATAATAGTTTTTGTAATCCATCCCCCTACAGTTGAAAAGTTGGTCAGGGCATTGTCGTCGCTTTTGACTGATGCCAGCGAATTCAAAGGCAAGCTGTTTGTAGTTGACGAAGAAGGATTTGAAGCTGTTGATTGAGCAAGTAGCAAATAAAAACTTAAGCCTGGCGCATTGGCCAGACTGTGGGACCCACTTTTTTCTTTTTTATTTTCTTTATCATTCTCTATTTTTTCTATTAAATTTTCATCTATTTTTACATCTTCAACTGCTGACAATGTTATTTCAGAAGATTTACCCTGCTCTTCAACTTCAATAAACTCAACTTCGCTAATTTCAAACGAACTCGGCACATATTCGTTAATAACTCCATTATAGTTTTGATTTGCAATAATTGAAATATCCATTTTGTAAGGAACTCTTGGATAAACCCTTGTTGCTGAGCTTCTTGCAACATCGAAGCTAACAAAGCTTTGAACTGTAAAATTATCCTGTATGCTTCTCACGCCATTTGCAGTTGCAGCAGTCAGATTCATCAAGTAATTTCCAACTCCAGAAACTTTATAACTTGTGTAATAATCAGGCAATTCAGTAACTCCAAGATACGTGCATTCAGGGCTTATTTTTATATCATTATTTTGAGTTGTCAATGTTGTTTTTTCGTTTAATGGATTTATGATTTCTAAAGTAACATCTGCATTGCATACTATCTTTCCCTGGTCATCAAGAACTCCAATTCCAATAAAGCTGTCTTCATCAGGCAAGTAAATTGACTTGTTTACATTAATTGCCAAAACTCCCCAAGTAAAGTCCTGCTGCTGCGTTACTGTAATCCCGTTAACTGTTGTTTCTACTGTTAGTTTATATAATCCTGGTCTAAACTTTCTGCCCTTATCCAGTTTTATTTTAAATCCTGCAGAAGTTTCTTTTACTTCTTCACCTAATATCACTTCTTTTTCATTTGGCTGCCTTAATTTTACTTTAATAGTTTTTTCTCCGCTATCGCTTACTGCAAAGCCAGTTATTAAATCACCTCTTGAATCTTTGATATCAATATCAAATTCAGGCTCTTCATCAGCTTTAAAATTAGCTTTTTTCTCTTTTATATTTAATTCCTTAACACCATCATAGCTTATTATTTTTGGTTCAAATAAATTTTTTATCAAAGATGCAGTTTTTATTAAGATATTTTCTTTATTGCTTTCTTTTGCAGTATCTTCTTTGGCATAAACAAGTAAAATATTATGTTTGGTTGAACTAGTAAACTCATCAAAATTTTTTTCCGCTATTCCTGCGTCTAACAATCCTGAAATTGCTACTCCGATTATTAAAAATATTATTATCCATTTTTTCATTTTGCTTATACAGAGATAAAAATTTGAAATTCTGAAAATGATTGGCGTGCATTCTACCCGCATTTAGCACGAGTTTATACATATCCCGCTTCCATTAAAAAATATTGGCGAAGATGATGTGCCATTTCCTAAAGTTATATTTCCAGTTATGTTTACTACGGCAGCAATTCTTGGAGCAATTGTTCTTATGCCTGTAATATTCCATAATGCAATAGAAGCATTGTTGTCTTTAGTCAATGTGTTGTTAGAAATATTTCCTAAGTTGAAATCCTTTGTCCTTATGTAATTATTCAGCGTGTCCAATGTTGTTAAGTTCCCTGCCTTTATAATGGAAGAATTTACATCTAAACCTCCAAAGTAATTGGTCAAATTCAGTAAATTAAATACAGAAGCGTCAAAACTTTTCAAATAGCCGCTTAAATCAATGCTCTTATTGAACAAAGCCAAGTCTGTTCCGTTAATGCTAACCACATTTAATTTTGTTAAATTCAAATCAGTCCCGTTTGTCACATTGCTTACTGCAGTAAGATAAGGCATGCCTGTCAGCAAAGAGCCATCGCCTGCAAAGAATCCTGCCTGTATTGTTCCAGAGAAATTTGCATTACGCCATCTGAAAGTTTTATCTCCAAGGTCAAAGAATGAGTCTATGGACGGATATAAGCTTCCATTGATATTTAGATTTACTATGTTGACGTTTGATATATTTCCAATGATGTACATGTTTTTATTGACTATAATATTATCACTGGTTAAAGTGCTTGTTAGGATAGAAGAGGCAACTCCAGCAGCAAGGTCTGCGCTTAAATTGCCTTTCTTATATCCTGCGCTGGAGTATTCATTTGCATAGCCAGAAGTAAAGTTGCCCAGCTTAAATGCATCCGCTTCTACCTGCACATTATTGCCTTGTATTCTTAAGTTTGCAGCGTCCAGTATGCCAGCCACATTTACATTTCCGCTGCTTGCAGTAACATTAAATTTATTATTAACAATAAAGTCTCCGCTGATATTCAAGTAGCCGCTTATGTTTACATTCCCGATTACAGTTAAAATTTCTGATGGCGATGCTGTACCTATCCCCACAAACCTGCCTATTTCTTTTGGAAAAATATTATTTTCGCTTGCATTCCACAATGAAATGGAGTTATTCACAGCAGCGCTGATGCTTCCGTTTTCGTCGAGGGTTACATTAAGATAAGCATTTAATATTGTGCCCCATGCATTATTATCGCCCTGAACTGAAGGCTGCCTGGCAGAATAAACTACATTTATAGTTGCAAGAAATAATATGAATATAGCTAACAGCCGATATACAATAAACTCTTTTTTTAATCTCATCTATTTGCCTCTTTTTTTCTAAGATTCATAAGTATCAAATGAGTTATTCTTTAATCTCATTTTTGCTGTTTTTTCCTTAAATCACTAAGTATCAAGCTTTTGATATATTCCGACTTATCAACTCCTAAGCTTTTCGCTACTTCTACGATTAAGTCGTTAAGTTTTTCCGGTATACTAAACCTTATTTCTGGCATTTTATTGGATTAAATATGGACTAAATCCGTATCAATTATGTATTTATATTATACTATTGGCTTATTCTAGGATTATTTACGTATTAAATATGTATCAAAACTGTATTAATTACGTACTTAAACTATATAATAAACATATTTTGGGATTAAACACGGACTAAATACGGATTAACTATGTATACAACTTATATATAAATGTTACTATTTTGTATACTGGTATAGAATTCTAAAATCTAATATAAAAAATATAGTTTAAATGAAGCACAAAAGCCGTATTGTTGCCATTGTGCAGAAAATGAAATGGAATTAATTTCAGGAATAAGACTTCACTTTAAACAACAAAATTCCACTTATGTAGCATAAGTGGTTTATGTAGAGTAATATATTGCAAGGAATTTTGTGTGCTCAAAAATCACCCATCAATAAGTGAAATTTTGAGGTATCAAAAACCACGTAACGTGAAACTAACACAAATATGCCATCGTGCCTATAACCTGTGGTTTTTGACATTTTAAAAAATGCCAGAATTTTCTGCATATTCTTCGGCTGATAGTTTTTGGCAATAAAAAAACTTAGCTCTGAAATCCTACTTTAGTAAAAGACACAAATTATAGGGCACACATAATGTCTTTTACTAATTAGAAAACGGCAACTATATCCATTAATTATTGTCGTTTTCTACTTATTAGATAAAATTATCTCGTTAAAGTTTCTTAAGGATGTAAACCATTTTATATTTTTATTATCAACAACAGTATAAATTATTACTACATCATTTTTTATCTCATATCCGGTAAAGTACGTTGTATTATATTTAAAAATTGGCTTTAGGTTTATTTCAGCGTATTCTTTTAGCTTAAGCTGCATTGACGGATCTGTGATGTTTATTAGTGCAGATATTTGGGTTGCGCTTGAGGGCAGATATACTGCGCTAATAGAAAATAAATTTGAAACAGCCAAAGAATTGCTTTTGTTGGCTATTATGAAAGTATGCCTTATACCAGCAAAATTGTTATCAGGGACAATTGTTGCTGCATCTCCTTCAAAGAATATGGTTATATTGTCCGGCTTGTAATAGCTGAAAAGTGTGGCGTCATCTGTATTCAGGAAATGCTGGCTTAAATTAATTGATGCGTTGCTGCCTGAAGCAATTGTGATATTAGGCATATTCACTAAAAACACCAAGTTAGTTATGTTTGCAGTAATATTTTTTAATGTTATGTTGGTAGTGTTGTAAAGTGTTGCATTTGCCAGATTTAAAGTTATGTTTGAGTTGCCCTCTATAAATCCATTGCTGTCTGCATCTAAAGTTACCTCGTATTCTTCGCCGCTAATTAAATCTTGAATTTTTTCCCAAGTGCCAAAGCATATTTCTCTTTCAAAATCCCATTGCCTGCATTTGAACAAGGAATTGCCGGATGCATTTGCCCTTAAAACAGCCTTTTCAAATTTTATTTTATCAAAATTAGTTGAATATTTTTTTGTAATATCCACGTCTTCTGCTGAAATTTCCCTGCTTACGCTGCCCAGTCCGACATTAGCTTCTACAGTCCCTGTTATATCGGCACTTTTAATTATTAACTTGTTAATTATATTAGAAATTGGAATTATTTCAATATCATAGTAGTCCGGTGATATCAAATTTTCTTGGATTGGCACAGCAACGCCGTTTTTGTATAATTGGTAGCTGCCAGAAGCAGCACCCTCATTATCTTTAACTGTCAGAACAAAACTTACATTGTTAATTTCTTCCGCCTTTAAATAAGTAATTTTATCCAGCGTCAAGATGGCATTATCTATTTCAAAAATAAGGGTATATTTGTTTAAGTTGAAATCATTCAAAAAGCACGTGTCAACGCACACATTCTCAAAGTCAATAGAGGCAAAATAATAATCAGCTGTCAGGTTCTTCCAGTCTGAATAATAAATTTCTGCATAAGGCCTCTCTGGGCTGACACTGTAATCAACATATAAAATTTGGGCGCTTACTATTGTGTTGAGGCTGTTTCCATATTGCCCGTACACGGAATAAAACGGCGCATCCCAATTAGCTCGTGTAGGCTCTAATCCAACAAAATTGCAGCATTTGCTGTTTCCATAGCATAGAGTGGTGCTTTCCTGGCTCTCAATAGAATAGACATTCCATCTAATGCAAAGATTTGTTTTATTAGCATCCCAGCTGAACTCAGAATTATCAGCAGTGAAATCAATAATCCCTGTTGTTGATTCATAGCCATTATTGCCGATGTCGTAAGCACTGTCAGTTTTGTATTGGAGGTTATTTGTTATTGATTTTTCAGGAACTACTAATTTGATTTCCTTTTTTGTTGAAGACTGCAAGTCAGAGGCAGTAAATTTTATTGTTGTTGTGAAATTGATTTTCTCAGGAACTAAAGTGACTAAATTGTTGTCTAATGTGGCAGATATTTTTTCAGGAGTACTTGACGTGAAGCTTAAATTATCCCCATCTTCATCATAGAAATACCTGCTTAAGTTAATAGTGGTTTTGCCCTTCAATACAAATTCTTCCAAATCAGAATTCCATATAGGCGGCTTGTTTGGCCCAATTTTTTCCGGCTTTGGCCCTTTTTTCTCTGGCTTTTCTTTTTCTAGTTTTTCTTCTGCAAGAGTTTCATTTGCAGCTGTTGTTGTGCCATTTGCTGCTGCATCAGCAGTTGTAGTTTCAGCCGTTGTTGTACTTTCGTTTGTTGAATTTTCGTCTAACACAGCAAAGCCAGTTATTTTGTTTAAGCTGCTGGATGCCAGCAATAGCAGTAATGCAGCTAATGCAAAGCAAATTAATCCACCTCTTTTTTTATTACTCATTTTCTCTTTTTCTTTGCCCTGTTGTAAACAGTCCAGATAGTCCTGTCATCCCTGTTGAGCAGAACTGCAATCTTGTGATAAGCAAGCCCAAAAGTGTCTTTCAAATAGCAAACAATGTTCTCAAGAACACTAAGGTTTCTGTCCTGCAAGATTGAAACTGGTATAGAGTAAGGCGATATTTCTGTAACAACAAATTTTGCCTCAAGCTTTTTTCTGGCATTTCTGTACGTAACAGCCAATGCAATTTCATTTCTGTTGGCCAGCCCGGCAATCTGCTTGAAGCTAAGAAGCAGATTTTCCCTTAGGTATTTGACAATATTTTCCAAAGAGCTTAGGTAGTCATTGTTGAAAATAGAAATAGGGACTTTCACCTCTTCCTTGGCAGCGGTTTTCAGCAGCTTGCTTGCCAAACTGGCTATCTCCTCTTCGCTTAATCCTTGCCTTTTGAGATAGCTGAAAGTATCCAGAAGTTTCTTTTCAACTGCTTTTGAATCTTTTATCGGCATTTTTTCTTTATTTTGTAAGTAAAATTATTAATTATTTAAGTATAATTTTAAGTTTTTTATACTATGTAAGTGAATTTTATTATTATTTAAGTAATAAACATATTTTGTAAGTGAAATAATATATTTTATAGGTATTATATACATTATATAAGTTTTAAAATATATTATATAAGTATAAAACCTATATACTAAAATATTATGTAAGTTTTTATAGAAATTATGTAAGTGATATATATGAAAACTCATTCCAACTTAACCTCTTTTGTTTTCCTTAATTTAGCCACTAAACTCCCCTGAGCTCACAGCAAAAAACTAAGTTATATGACTGCAAACTATCTTAATTTTAATATTATGTAGGTAAATATATTTGGAAATATTTATACTGGTAGTCATTTCAATATATCTTGTAAGTAATTAGTATTTAAAGTTTTCGGTTTTTACGAAAGATTTTTGGAATTTAGAAATCCTAACTCAATATCAACAATCAAATTCGGATTATGAGGATTAACATAAGAGTGATGGTTATAAGCAGACCTATGGAGCATATTAAACCAATTTAGGATAAAGGAGTTATATGAGTAATTGAGAGAAGAGATGCAGCTTGATATGTAGGAAATCGCAATCGCACACACTTTGGTACTTAATTCCAAAGCAAGCCAGCGATTTCCGAGCATCTCAGAAATCAATGATTTCTGACGATCGTCAAAAATGCTTGCATTTTTGAGATGCTCAAAAACACGGCCCTCCGCACTTTATAGTTTTGGTGTTTTTGACAAAAGAATTGCTTGTTAGGTACCTTTTGCTGCTAGAATGCTCTATAGCTAATACTAATAAAGTAAATGTCTGCTTATTGATTAGATTGTCTTTCCAGTGTGGTATTTAGGCCAAAACTATAGGCAAATAACGTTTCCCAAGTCATTCAAATAAACATTCAAATATTCATTCAAATAGTTTAAATATTATATAAGTATTTGGATATTCTATGTAAGTATTAATTACAACAAACATAATCATCATATGTGCATGAAAATATCTTGGAAAAGGCTTAAAAATTGCACCAAACAACATAAAAATTCGTAAAATTATCACTGAAATTGCAATTGTCATTGTTGTTATGATGTACATAAATTTGATATAAATAATCTTCACAAATATTACACATGACAATAGTTTTAACTATATACCTTATTATAACTATTATTATATATATTTCCTATACCTATAATCTTAGTAATATTTACTATAACATAAATTTGATTTACATTTAGTATATCTGCAATTATTTCTATATATCTGATGATAACTAAATGTATAAAACTTATCAATATTTTTTATATCTATGATTTCTATTATATAACAGAGAATAATTAGAGCAATTATTAGTATCATAGATTTCATCAAAAAGACGAATTGGTCTGGTTAATGCAGATTTTTACCTTATATCAATCGAAATTTATTCATTCAAATAAACATTCAAATGTTCATTCAAATAATTCAAATATTTTATAGGTATTTTAATATATTTTGTAAGTATATTCTCGAAGAAATACTAACTTTAATATGTCGAAAATATACCATTAGTCTTTAACTAATGGACGTAAGTCCAATGTGCTTGTGCAAGATGGTATTATTTTCGAGCATCTCGGAAATCAAAGATTTCCGATGATCATCAAAAATGTAGCATTTTTGAGATGATCAAAAACCACCATCAATGTGCCAGCAAATAAAGCTTCGCCTCATGCCACCCATCACTTGACGAATCCAAAGGATTCTCAAGTTCGTCGAAAACCTATGGTTTTCGAGATATGATGGGTGGTTTTTGACATAAGCAGAGGTAACCCAAGAATATACAGAATTTTCTTAGAGCAATTCATTCCCATCAGAAGGTTCATCAGAAGATCCTTGCGAACCTTCCAGCTCCTGCTGAAATTCAGGCTTGAGAAGTTTTTTTATAACATCCTCGTAACTTTCTCCCTTCTTGCCTTTGCTCTTCAGCCAGTCGTGAAAATCCTTGCTTATTGGTATTGTTGTAGTTGTCATAATATTCATAATTTGTATAACTACTATATTTATTTTTCTGTTTTGAGTAGTTTTGACTTAATCTTGATCATTTTAAAGGAACGCATAACCATTTAGTATTCAATGTGTGTTGTCTTGGCTTCAGCCATTCAAATGCTGACAACTTAATGTCATAACTATAGGCTTTAAAGGCAGTTTTAAGGATAGTGGTTGTTAAATTCGAAATTCCACTCATGCCAACAAAAAATTTATATATAACTCATTTCAAATAGTATTCAAGTAGGTTTAATTTCATTCAAATGCCACTCAAATACACTTTAGCTAATTAAAATTCATTCAAATAAAAATGACAAAAATAAACCTGCCCAAGGAAGTATTGCCAAAAGAGACTTTCAAAATACTGCCTGCTAAAGAGAAAGAAGAATACTTTCACAATCTACTTTATAAGATACTAGAGCTTAATCCTGAAGGAATTACTATTTCCCAGGTAAAAGAAGGCACTGGCTTGACATATTCTACAATTTGGCATCATTTGGAGATATTAAGCTGCACAGCGCAATGCCATAAGATATCTAGGGGCAATTTAGATGTTTACCATCCTATAGGAAAGAGCACTCATTTGAATGACTACAATAAAGGCAGATCCCTCTACACAATAAGCAGAGCCGAAGAGAGTGACGGAAAATTTGTCCACATACACGAAAAAAGAGAAAACAGGCTTGGCAATCATATAGTTATAAGCGGCATAGGCATACCAGTTGAGCTGATTGATGATTTTATTAAAACCTTTAGCAAAGTTAAAAGTAAGGGCAAAGGTGTAACTGCCGAAGAGCTTTTAAAAGAAGGGTTGATCAAGGAAGAAGAAAAAGCAGAAGAATCCGAAAAGATAACATCTAAAGAGCTTTTGGAAGAGGGGACGATTAAAAAAGAAGAAAAAGCAGAAGAATCCGAAAAAGTGACATATGAAAAGTTTTTAGAAGAGGGGACGTTAAAAAAGAAGAGCAATAAAAAGAGGTGAAAAAATGAAATGGCTATTAGAAGAGTTTATTTCTTTATTCAGTGAAGCAAAAGACTCTGAAAAAGTAACAGCCGAAGAGCTTTTCGAAGCAGGATTGATTGAAAGGTGAGTTAGGAATAACAAAAAGAGGTGATAAAAAATGAAATTGAAAATAATCCTGTTAGCATTAATGCTGGTATTATTTGCACTGCCTGTATTTGCAAATCCCGAAGAAAATGGCATTAATATTCCTGCTTTAGCGCTGGATTTTGTGCTGATTGGAGGCATTGCTGTGATATACTTCGGCAGCGTATTTGCCGGCGAGCTTAAAACGGCATTTAATTATGTCTTTGCCGGGATTGCCATATTCTCAATTGACCATCTTGTGGAAACTATTATGCTTGCGCTGGGCGTAGGGCTTGACGCTAATGAAATAACCCACAGGGTAATACATCTTGCTGGCTTTGCATTTCTACTCTACGGATTTTACAGGGTAAGAAAGGTTGTTACTTCCCTAGAAGCCAAAGGGCAAAAAAAAATGAATAACAAAAAGGGATAAAATAATGGTAAATTCGTACTATTTGCAGCTGGCTTCTACAAAATGAATGCCCTTTTCAAGAAAATCGCAAAATCCCATTTGAATGACAAATAGCAGCTAATCAAAATAATTCATATTCCACACGGTTTGAAGATAGCGCCATTATAATTTAGAGGCATTCGAATGGGCATCTTCGATGGTTATGTTGCAAGCTTATCACAACGATTATTAAAATGAGCATTAAGAGGGAACAGAGTAGTATCTCCATTTGTTATCTGCCCGAAATGTGAAAATCCAATGTAGGGTTTATTTGAATAAAAGAACTCAATAGCAAAGAGATCTACACTCAATAACCTATTCACATTTGCCTAAATTTTTGCCCATAGCAAGTCAAGCTAAAATGACTATCTTGACAAGTCATCTTCAAAGCTTGCTTTAACCATAATTATAACGACCATTAGAACAAGGCTGTATAGGAAGCCAAAAGCATTCCAATGAAAAGAATAAAATGCAACATTCATTTGAATGAAGGTTATTTGAATGCGGACAATAATCAACCATAAACACAAAATTTATATCTAACCTATCTTTCAAAATATTGTTAATGGCAATTTTTATGTTAAAAGGACTACAACAATGAACACCTTCCATGAATATAACAACTACCTATGTTATAAACATTTGAATAGCTTTAATTCAGGTGTCTTATGCTAAAGCTTGTTTTGCCCCAAAATATACTTGTCAAAGAGCAATATGCAGCGCTGTCTTCTATACAAAAAGGAGAATATATGACCAACTTGCTAAAGCAGATTCTGGAGCTTAATCCAAACGGCATTACTATTTCCCAAGCGGATAAAGCACTGAAATTAGGGCATTCTACTATTTGGCATCACCTTGAAAACTTGGCAGCAAGGGCAGAATGCCTGAAAATGGAAAGAGGCGACACAGCTGTTTACGACTACAACAAGGTAATACATACTTTAGACGATTGTGATATCCAAGGCAAATTCTACTTTTACGATTTGGATATAGTCGAAAATTCTCTCGGCAGATTTGTGCGCATCCAAATCAAGCAGGAAAACGCATCAGGCAATATGATAGCCCACAGTGGAGTAATAGTGCGCCTTGCATTTTTTGATGAATTTCTGAATTCCCTTCATAAGATAAAGGAACTTCATATGAACCTCGAGAAGGACAAGGAGTTTTTCGGCGAGATTGCAAAGCCTAATCCCGAAGAGAGCCATCCGAATGAGGATAAAAAATAGATAATTGATTAATGAGTTATTTCTTTGTTTTTAAGGCGAAGAAACCTGTAGGCTATATAAATCCAAACAAGAGAGAAGATTGAGCCAAAGTATACTCCGATTGCGTCAAATGTTTTATTCCTGTTGAAATACCACTCTAGGGAATTTGACAGGGAAACCAAAAAGGAGGTTAAGACAGCAAAGCTTATCAGAAGCCATAAGTCAGTTGTATTTTTTGTTCTTTGGTATATCCTTACCGTGTAAAAAAATGCTATGAGCAACAAGAGTGCCGCAAATGCCCTTATGCCGCTGATCAATAAATTATTTGATATAAGAGCGGCAAAGTCAGCCATGCGAACCACCTTCAAAAGTGTGTTTTCCGACAAGCACAAAAACAATCGCGACAGCGATGCTGCTCAAATGCTGAAACAGATTAAAATAAGGCTCAAATGCCAAATCATCAAGATTGTCAAATAACCCGCCTAGCAGGATAAATAATGCAATCAATAAAAAATATGTCCAGAATTTTTTTGAGATATGGTCGCTAACCCCAATCTTATATGCCTTATAAACAAAGATAAAAGCAATAAGGCTAATAAACAAGGATGCAATTTCAATTGGATCAAATGGTCCGATAAACATAAGGCCTTTTTTTAGCTATGAACAAACATTAAAATACATATAAAATTTTTCTTTAAACAACAAAATTCCGCTTAATAGATAGTTGGTTTTTGACAATTAAATGCAATTGATTTATTTTTTCAATGCCTTAAGCAGATCTTCAACCCTCTTCTTTTCTTTCTTGTAAGACTCCTCAGAAATAAATTTGGACTTATACGCTACTTCCAAGGATTCCAGCTCTTTTTCCAGCTTTCCTATTCTGTTAGGTATAACCATACGTATCAACTCAACAATTTTTTGCTTTTTCCTTATTTTTTTAAACAAGTAAATTCCCAAACTAATCAGGATTATTATCAAAACAACAGCAGAAATCCCGATTACATAATACTTCAATTGCGGCTTGGACTCATATTTGGACTTAACCTCAAAAGTATCAGAGCCCGTGCCAACCAATGCATCTTTGGAAGAACCCTCTACAAAAGCAGCATAAGTGCCTGTTTTTATATCGGCCGGCACTACAAGCTTTCTAATAAATTTTGCCTGCGTTTCAACAAAAATTGATTCTGCCTCTGCTGCTATAACATTTCCTTTAGAATCTTTTATAAGGTACTTGACATCGACATTGCCAGCGCCAAACCCCCTAAGATTAAATAATGTAATTTGTATTAGTATTTCATCTCCTTGGAATATCTTTTTGTATTCGGGAAGAACATTGATGTTTACATCAAATAGCGGCTTAGTGCTATCGAATACCAAGTACCTTTTTCCGTCTTTTTCAACATAAACTTTTGCCGTGCCGTTTGAGCTGACAGAGCCCGTTGCCTTGAGGGAAGTTATATTGCCGGGGTTTTTTACATTCCATTCATAAGTCCCGCTTTCGTTTATTTGCATATTCAAATTGTCACTAGCGATTGCCTCATTGCTATTTGCAGCTTTAACGGTAATTGCTATATTTATGATTAAAAAGAAAGTTAATACTATAGTTAAGAAAATAGATACACCCCTTATTTTATTACGTATCATTTTATAAATACAGATATTTTCACTAATAAAAATCCTTAAGTTAATAAAATTTTGTATTTTTAAAATAATTCACAAATCAAAGTAAATCAATACCTTAATAAATTAATAATCCTAACTTCATTCTATGCAGCCTT
>CAYHTH010000014.1:0-15494 GCA_964359525.1 uncultured Methanosarcinales archaeon
ACAACATCATTCGGATTTAATTCAGTAGTGTCAATAAATAAATTATACAATTTTTTATCCAAATAATCAACTCCATAGTACTGCTGGTATCTTTTCTTCTCACTCTTTTCCCTTTCCTGTATCTTTTTTACCATTTCATTCAGGTCCTTGCTTTTCTCATGCTCTCTTTTGTCTTTAAGGATTCTTTCAGCTCTTATTTTATCGTCAGTGTCAAGAAAAACCCTGACTTGCGCATTTGGAATAAAAAAAGCAGTCAATCTTCCATCAACAACAAAATTGCCTTTTGCCTTTCCAAGCTCTTTTAGCCGGTTATCCAATTCCAGATCAATTGATTTGTCATGCTCAGCAAGCTTGTTTAATTCAATCAAACTGATTCCTTTGCCAGAAGCCATTGCCCTCATTAAGTCCCCTATAGAATAATGCTTTAACTTTAGTTTCTCAGAAAGCAGTTTGGCAACCGTGCTTTTTCCCGAGCCGGCTTTTCCGGAAATTGTTACAATCATGCTTGGCTGATGTTGGAATTAGTATTTATAATTTTGTTTTTTGAAATATTTATAGAGAACTTTGAATAATCTATTAGTTTTTATATATTTGATTCAAAGTTCTCTTAGAGAATTTTGACATAGAGAAAACCTATGAGGTTTTCGAAATTTGGAAATTGACAATTTCCAAATAAATTGGTATATTTCAAAATTCTCTATAACAACATTTTTAAATCATTATTTCTTTTGTTGGATTATGAAGCAAAATCTTTTGGATAAGCTCAATATTTTCCTGCTCAAGAGAGGATTCACGATAAAAAATCTGACAAGAACATGCTTTGACATTCTTGCAAGGAGAAACGAGCAGATTCTTTTAATTAAAGTTCTTGAGGACGCAAATTCAATTACCAGGGAATATGCGGAAGAAATGATGTCAATCGCTTCTTACATAGAAGCTTCTCCTTTGATACTCGCTGAAAAAGCAGGAGATATGCTGGATGATAATGTCGTTTATTCAAGATTCGATATTTACACTCTTAATTACGGCACTTTCCTGAACTGCGTCAACAATAAATTCCCATTTCTAAAAAGAAGCCAGGCGGGCTTGACGGCATCTGTTGTCGGCAAAAAGCTAAAGGAGAAAAGAGAGGAACTGGGATATTCCTTGAACTCCTTGTCAAAAAAAATCGGCGTCACGAGCAGAATGATTGTCAAATACGAGAACGAAAATTCCGAAATAACAATCAACCGCGCAAAAAAGCTTTATGACCTTTTTGGCCATCAGGTTTTCAATGAAGTAAATATATTTTCACAGCACAGTTCTCCGCATGGAAAATTTGAGACAGCAGTTTCAAAAAAATATGTTGAGCTGGGATTTGACGCAACTGATACAAAAAAGACCCCTTTTGACATCATTGCAAGGAAAGGCAGTGAAATAATTCTGACTGAAGTGAGCGACAAGGTAAATCCGCAGATGCAGTCATTGTCCAAATTATTGGAAGCAGACAATCTTGTCATTTTCAGCAAAAAAAAGCCGAAAAATATTCCTTCACTTACAAAAAAGGAATTTATGGAGTTTGAAGAGGCTAATGAGCTGGTGAAGTTTCTGAAGGAGTTTTAAGGATAACGCGGAGTCACAAGTTTGTGGTCTATTTCTCTAAAAGCATGAACTATATGCTGATAAGCTCTTCTAGTAAGTGTGTTGTCAAAAGTATTTCTCCTTTCCCAAGCATGAATCTCAGATTTATCTTCGACACCCGGTACAATCAATAGCGGACGCGAATATAAAACATTGTCTCTGCCTTCAACTCCGTCTAATCGTCCTAGAACAGGATGGTGCGAAGCAGAGCTATTTACAATTTCAACCATTCTTTCATCGGCCCTTAACAACTCCATCCAAAAATCAAAATCTGGTTTTCCGAATAAATATGTTGCCTTTATTAATAAATCGTCCGGCTTAACATATCCTTCATGCCGAACTTGCCCAGCTTTAATTTTTTTGCCTAATGAAAGCAGATAATGATCACCATTTCTGTTGTAAACATTTAACCTGTCTTGTTCTATGTCTCCGCTGTGCATTCCAAAAGGTATAGTGGCTTTGTTGACTAGCTGGTTTAGATAAAACCTCTGAGCTGCATTAAGAGTTACTCCTTGTAATTCGGGATGCGCTTCTAATTCATCAACTAATGGCATTGCCTCTACTTCTCTTAACAAGCTTTCTAGCTTTCTTGTTCTGTTCATCTATAAGTTACGATTTTATTTTCCTTTTTAAACCTTTCTATATTTACCTTTGTTAAGTAATGACAATTAATTTATTTTAATAAATAGAAATCTTTATATATCATTATTTTTATTTCTACGTAATCGGGTTGGTTAAGTAAAAAAAGAGGTTGATTGAGATGGCTGAAGAGGATGATGGCTTTGTTTCATATAAGAATATTTCTGACTTAAAAAAAGAGCTGGAGACTATTCAGGACAGGAAAGATGTTTCTCCCAAAGAGCTTTACGAGGCTGTGCATAGGCTGACAGACACGGTAAGCGGAATGCTTGAAGTGTTCGGCGCAGCAGCGGAGCAGATGAAGCTTGAGGACAAAGGCTACGAGGCAGAAGCAAAAAAGCACGAAACGATAATTTCAAAGCTTGATAAACTAATTGATCAAAATAAGACGATTGCAGAAGGAATGGTTGCAATAGTCGAGCTTGTCAAGGAAAAGATGGGCAGTATGGAGAAAGAAGAATCCTCATTTCCAAAAGAAGATGCAGCTCCGATGTTCAGGACCAAACCTGAGCCAAAATCATTCTCAAAGCCGGAATGGAGGCCCGACGCTTCAATGCAAAGGTCTCAGCCTATGGGCTCAATGGCACCGCCGTCATTTCAGCAGATGTCACAGCCGAATTTTCAGATGACGCCGCCAATTTCTCCACCGGTGTCTCCGACTAATTTAGCACCGCCAAGCACTGATTTCGGCATGCAGCTTCCTCCGATGCAGCCTGCCCCGATGCCGGACTTGGATTTTCCGGACGAGCCCTTTCCGCTAGATGATGCCACTCAAAAGAAAAAAGGCCTTTTCGGAATGTTCAAGAAATAAAACAAGGGTTTCGCCCCATTGAGTATCGAAAACCATAGGTTTTCGGAACTTCCTCATATAATTCGGAAGGACGGGAAACTTTTTACCGAAAAAGTTTCATCAAAAAATGTTGGCTTCGCAATCGCTCAGCCCACGAAATAAAATATTCGAGGCGGAGAGACTGTTAATAAAAAATACGATTGAATCACAGCAACCGTCTTTGCCGCCGAGCGTAAAAAAATGTTGCGAAGCAACGGAATGAAAATTAAAATTATTCTAAACAATAAATTAATTCAAAATTAAAAATGCAAAACACAAAATCCATGGGGCATTTTGCAAGGCACGTTTTTCTGATAAGCAAAGTCCATTCGCAAAAGCAAAAAGCGGAGGATGAAGTGAAAGCTCACCTCGCTAAAATGAGAAAATCAATTATCAGAATGAGCCTCAGCTATAATGATATTGACAGGCTGAAAGATAAAATTAATAATTTAGTCAACTGGGAAAGAAAATATTCAAAATTCTTCAGGCCGGAAGACAGCGAGATTAAAGATTTGAAAGGCAGGATAATCTCGCTTGAAGAAGAAATCCGAAACGAAAAGGAAGAAAAATACAGGATAGTGAGCGAGAACAACGAAAGAATAAAGGAGATGTCAGATTCTCTTGAGGCGGTCAAGCACAGAATGAGGATTCTTCACATGGACAAGGCCAAAAGGCAGCGAAAGCTGAGCATGCTGGAAAATAAAATAGATAAGAAAATAGATAGAGACGAATATTTTAATTCTTGATTACAGGTCCCTTGCCATTATTGTATTCCTTGAATTGAGCTTTGCCCTTTTGCACGCTTCTTCAATCAACTGCTTGTTCTTTTCTTCAAGGGCATTGTAGAATTCCTCGGCAACACTTAAAGGCTTGTTCTCTATCTTGGCCAATTCCTTCACTTGTGATTTAACAATTATTGATTTTGTCATTTTGATTATTTAAATTTGTTTAATCCTTCGGGCAAATTTTTTACTTACCATTTAATCATGCGTGTACCAAAACATTAATTTATCCTTCTCTTTTGAATCCAGTTTGCAGAATCCAAATCTGCTGAATTGTAAAATATCACCGACTTTCAAATCCTTAACCATTGGTTCAGCCAATCCTTTTGCAACTTTCCTGTCTGGCATCAAAACTTCCACCTTAACCAAATCTTTCTGCGCAGGAAGCCAGTGGATTATTTTGTCGCCGTGTGATTTGTACTTTTCGTATTCAACAGAATCAAAAATAAATTTATTCTTAACTTTTTTGAAATTTAGGCAATCCATCAATCGAGTTAATTTTCCTTCCTTAAACTCTTTCAAATCTTTTTCAGCAATATAAAATCTGTCCTTTGCCTTGAATTTTCTTACGCCCCTGTCTTTGGACTCAGGATGAAGTTTAAGCTCAACATTCTGCTCAGGGGCATTCTCAACTTTGATTTCTTTCGGATTTTCAACAAAGAAATATCTGCTGCATTCTTTGTCAAGCAGCCTCCTGTTGTGCACAATCAAGTCGTCCCAAGTTAAAACAGATTCATTTTTGGTCAGGCCAGTTGATAAAACAAACTCCTTTATGGCTTCCGGCAAAAATCCTCTTCTCCTCAGAGCAACCAGAGTGGTCAATGAAGGATCGTCCCATCCAATCAATTGTTTTTTCTGGACTTTTTCACGTATAATTCGTCCGGAGCTTTCAACTCCTTCCATGTTGAATCTTGCAAACTCATAAATTTTAGTCTCTTTCAGTCCGGCAACTGTCTGTATCAGCCTCTGCAGCTCATTTCTTAGCTCAAATTCCTTGCTTCTTAATCTGTGGGTTACGCCTTCAATTCCGTCCATTATAGAATTTTCAAAATCATAAGTAGGCCAAACCCTGAATTTTTTCCTGTGCCTTGGATGGGTATCATCAATAATCCTGAAAATGACAGGATCTCTTAAAGTCGAATTCGGGCTTTGCATATGCCCTTTTAACCTCAAAATCATTTTTCCGGCTTTTGCCTTGAACATTTCCTTCCAGAGCTCAAGATTTTTATCAGGCTGATGATACCTGTGCTCGCACTCAATTCCGACCTTCCTCATCTCTTTAATCTGTTCCTGCTTGCATAAACAGATATAAGCGTGATTTTCCTTGATTATCTTTTCAGCATACTGGTACATTTCTTCCATGTAGTCAGATGCATGGTCTATTTTGTCAGGCTTAATCCCAAGCCATTCATAGTTCTCCAAGTGAATCTTGTAGAATTCTTCTTTTGCAAGTTCTGGATTTGTATCTTCAAACCTTAAAATAAATTTTCCATTGTAATGTTTTGCCAACTCATAATTAACAATTATTGCTTTAGCGTGCCCGATATGCGGATATTTGCTAGGCTCCGGAGGAAAAGCTGTGACAACATCTTCTCCTTCCCTTATATCCAAAAATGCAAAAATATTTTTTTCCTCTGGTTTTTCTTTCTTTTCTAAAAGTTCAGGAGCTGTTTCCTGCAGTTTCTTCTCCTGCTTCTCCAAGCCTAATTTATTTATTTCAGAAACTATTTTTACAACTTCCTTGCTTAATTCCTGCGCTTTTTCTTTTAACTCAGGATTTTCTCCAAGAACTTTCCCTATCACAGCTCCGGGATTTGCCTTGCCTTTATACTTGACTGCGTTCTGCAGGGCGTATTTTGTGACTGTTTGTTTTAATGAGGAGTCCATGATTATCCACCCTTGTTTAACATTCTTTGTTTTTCTTCTTTGTCTTTTTTCTTGGCTTCTATTTCTTTTTTATAGTAATGTGCGAGTTCTATGTTATATTCTTCCTCCGCTTTAATTAGTTTTTCTTCGTGCAGCTTAATTTGTTTCTCAAGTGATTCTATTCCTTTTTGCAGCCTCTTTTTTCTGTTAACCATTCAGCTTATCCTCTATATGCCTTAATTCTTTTTCAAGTATATTTAATAGTTTCTCTGCAACAGGGATTTTAATATTGATCTTAACTTTTTTGTTATCTCTTACTGCCCTATAGACTGAATAAATACGTTCAAATTCATCATTGCTGGCCCCTTGTTTTATTAGCCATTTCTTGAATTCCTTATTTGAAAATTTATTCTTTTCTAGAATACACCTAGTGATAAAAATCCCCCTTAATCTTAATATAATTGAATATATTGCAGAATAAGAACCTACATATTTAAAATCTAATTTATCAAGTTCAATAAGCTCTTTGTTGCTTTTTATATGCTCCTTTGTCTCGTCTAAATAATCCTTAAAATTTTCTTTGTTAATTTTAATTTCCTTTAACTCTTCCAAAATATTAGAATTAATCAATGGCTCTGCTTCCTGCACCATTTGATAATACATTACCGGATATTTTTCGATCGCTCTCTTGAATTTTTCTAATTCAAACGAAGTTATCTCCAATTTTGGCTCTTTGATGTTTATTTTTACGGGCTTTTCTGTTATAACCATCAAATCTATATCAGAATCCTTTGTCTCTTCGTGCCTTGCATGCGAGCCATAGATGAAAACAGAAATTATATCCTTCAAATAAGGCTCCAGAAGATGAATTATTTTTTCCCTTATCTCCAGTTTTGGCTTTTGCGGGAGTATAACTATAACTTCCTGCCCAAGCCAGCCTTTAGGGACCCACACTGCCCCGCCGTTTCCTGACTTGACTACAGTTTTTACTATTTGCTCCCTTACAGATAAATTCTTTAAAATCATAGTTTTAAAAATTCTAAATTTTTAAAGCCACGAAAAACAAAGTTTTTCGATGTATAGACATTGTATAGACCTAGGTATTTAAAGGTTTTGGTTAAATGATGCGGAAAATATGAACTAGTATCATTTACTACTTCTATAAACCATAAACCCATGATTCGGATTTTGATGTAGAATTTCAAACCCATACCTATTTGCTTCGCAAATTGCCCGATGCTCGCTTAATTTCATTGGATTATTTTTTCTACTTTCTCTTATTAATTCTTTAATTTTCTTGTTAGGTATTCTATTCCCTTGCAACTGCGCTGCAAAATATTGGAGGAACAATTCTTCTTGCTCTAATGTTTCGCCTTTCATTCTATCAAAAACAGTTATATACTTAGTTCTGGATTTGTAGATTTTCTCAAGTGTTTCAATTATATCTTTTTCAGACATGAGATGAAACAGCAGAGAACTTACAACAGCATCAAACCTTCCAAAGTTTACAAATGGGAATTCTCCTTTAATTAAATTCACATTTTCATAATTACCAGTCTTTTTCTTAGCAGATTCAAGCATTTTGGTGTCAATGTCAATTCCAATTACTTTAGCCTGTGGAAATCTCTGCGCTAATCTGAGCGTCAAATTTCCAGTTCCACTACCCAATTCCAAAATACTCCTAGACCTTGTGGGCATTGAATTTACAATTGCATCTAACCCTAATTCATAATCCGGACATACTCTTGGAACAAGCGCATCGTAGCTAGAATACCATTCGTGAGCCATCATAACCACCTTAAAATCTCCTTATGGCTCCCACTACTTCAGGATTCCAAATGTGTGGTTTTTCGGCTTTTCTTCTTTCTAATTCCTGCAAGTACTTCTGCGCATGTTCCACAGTTACTGTTGGATGAAAAGCCCCCCAGCCTTCATCAAAGTTAAGCCATATTGGCTCTCGGCTGTATTTTTGGTTGGCATAATCTAAATGCATGTGAAGTCTTTGTTTTGGATTACTCCTATCTATCATTGGATAGTTTGCCAGTATACTAATTGACAAATAATCCGGCTTTAGCCTTTCAACGTGGTCCAAAGTCATTTGGGCTAATTCAAAATCTCTTTCTGGATTAGGATTATTTCCAAACATTACATATAACCCAGTTTTGATGCCACGTTCTCTGCTTAGTTCAATAGCTTTGTCTACATGACTAACTGTAATTCCTTTATGCATTTCTTTGAGTGCTTTATCATCGATTGTTTCTAAAGCATAGGTTATATACTTGCATCCTGCTTTACTCATCCAATCTAAAACGAGAGGATTCACCATACTTGCTTTTGTCTGACATCCCCAAACCAGTTCATTGCTTAATCCTGATTCTACTAACGAGTTCATTAATCCAATAACGCGATTGTAATTTTCCGATATGCCTTGACTTTTTGCCAAGCCCTGAATTTGTGCTAATCCATAATCCCCAACAGCCCCTCTCGAGGGATTTGTAAAATTAGGGTCATTAAAAAATACAGCTTCGTAACCTAAATCACGCACTCTTCTTAATTGGTTTACAACGGCATCACTAGTAAATGGCTTGTATTCTTGCTGTGCGCTACAAAAATTGCAAGTTTGATTACATCCTGTAGCAGTAAGAATCTGCGTCATTCTTTTACCTTTGAAAAGTTCTGAATCAAATTGATACTGTGGACTATCTTTTAGCAATTCAAAAGCAGGAAATAATTTAGTTCTATCAATAGTTCTTCTCTCCAAATTTAGCAACTCTAAAAGAGAGTACTCTCCAAATGTAGCAGTTACAATATGGTCTATAAACTCCGGTTTAGGTGCTAGTCCACCCATCACAATTTGATGCGGTCCACCAGAAATTACAGTAATTGATGGGTTAATTTCTTTTATTGTTCTCATTATACCCAAGGATTCGGGATAATTTGGGCTGTAAGCTGTAACTCCAACATGAGTTGGTTGGTAATATCCTAATCTATCTTCTAAAACTAGGTTTCTATTTTCGTCTGGTTCCACATCTAAATCAAGAATTTCAACTGGAATGTTTGCTTCTTTTACAGCAGCAGCTAAATATAACAGCTGCAATGGTACCCCAGCCACTTTTCTTGGGAAAGGCGGATTAACAAGCAATAATCTTGATTTTGTCATAACTAAGGAGTAGTATTCCTAATAGATAAAACTATCAATAGAAATTTTAGTCAAAATAGTAAAATTTATAAATAAAAAGGTAAAATAAACAATATTATGAGAAAACTTGACATTATAGATAAGAAAATAATAATTGAACTGGACACAAATGCTAGGGCAACTTTCTCTGAAATTGGAAAGACACTAGGAATTGGAAAGAATAATGTTCAATATAGGGTCAAAAGATTGTTAGAAGACAGCGTCATTAAAAAATTTGTAACTCAATTCTCGCTCGGAACTTTAGGATTATTTTTGGGAAAATTTTATCTGCAGTTATCCGGATTTGGAAAAGAAAAGGAAAATGAGATTTATGATTATTTGATGAAAGACAAAAGAATTAGCTGGATTGCAAAGTGTGAGGGGAGGTGGGATTTAATGATTGGGTGTTATGTAAGGGGCCTTAATCAGCTTAATGAAATTAAACAGGATTTTTTCAAAAAATATGAAAAATATATTTCCTCTTATGATGTTGTTTTTGCAGTTGAAGCGCATACTTCACAAAGAACTTATTTGCTAAACAAGAAAACAATTCCAAAAAAAATAGAAAAATTTATTGGAAAAGAAAAAATTGAGCTTGATGAGAAAGATAAGCAAATTGTTAGATTGATAGCAAATGATGCACGATTTAATTATCTGGAAATAGCGCAAAAAACCAAATTGAACATTAAAACAGTTCAAAAAAGAATACACGATTTGGAGAAAAAAGGAGTTATTCAAGGGTATGTAACTTTTCTTGATCCGAACGAAATAGGCTACAATTTCTTTAAATTATGCATCTATCTTCAAAACTCAGAATCAAAATTTAACAGATTTATTCATTATTGCATGGGGCTTCCAAATGTGATCCACATCATACAATCGCTTGGGCCATGGGAAGTTGAATTGGAAATAGAAACAGAAAGCCTTGAAGATTTCTATAATTTAACACATCAAATAAGAAATGAATATTCAGATATAATAAAGAAAACAGAGTCGGTTATAATCTCAAATGAAATGAAGCTCGATTTCTTCCCGGAATGGTACTAGGAAAATAATTCATTTCCAACATGAAATCGAAAACTATTTAAACAACTTCTTGCAGGAAAACCCAATCACAAAGACTAAGGGGTTCTTGTTAATTTTCTCCCTTGACATTGGGGATATATGGGGCGAAAAACTTCTACAATACCAAAGGCAAGCGTTGCTAGGATACTCATGAAAGCGGGAGCTAAAAGAGTATCTGCAGATGCAACTGACACATTCTCAGAGGCGCTTACTGATATAGCATTAAAAATTTCTTTAAAAGCTGCTCAGATATCAAAGCACGCAGGCAGAAAGACAGTGCATGAAGGCGACGTAAGGCTGGCGGCAAAACATTAAGGCTGATTCTACCATTTTTAAGAAAATCTTTTAAACAATAGGATTTCTCACGTGTTAGGATTGGATGGGCTGGTAGTTAAATCCGGCATAACGCACCCATGGCATGGGTGACTCTGAAAAACAGAGCCCATCAGGCTCCGGGTTCAAATCCCGGCCAGTCCATTTTTTATATAGAAATAATTTAAATATTCTGAAATATTGCATGAATCCATGATAGGAATAATCTCAGACACCCATGAAAACGAAGAAGCAATTAAGAAAGCAGCAGCTTTATTCAAGGAGAAAAATGTCGATTTTGTCGTCCATTGCGGAGATGTAATCAGCCCTCCGATGCTTGAACATTTCAGGGAACTTAAAATGAAATTTGTTTATGGCAACAATGATGGGGAAAGATATGGCTTAAAGGAAATGTGCAAAAAACTTGATTTTGACGAAATAAAAGATGAAATTGAATTCACACATAATGGAAAAAAATTCTATGCCTATCACGGAACAAAATCAAAAATTATGAACGATGCAATCCAAAGCAATAAATATGATTATGTTCTAACGGGGCATACTCACGCAAAGCGGGATGATAAAACGGGAAAAACAAGGATTATAAATCCCGGAGCATTATTCCGGGTTTATCCGTATACTGTTGCCATGCTTGACGCCAAGGATGACAAATTGGAATTTTACCCAATCTAGGAAAATGGAAGACTGCATATTCTGCAAAATAATTGAAGGAAAAATACCGTCTGCTAAAGTTTATGAGGATGGCAAAGTAATTTGTTTTCTGGATATAATGCCGGCAAATAAGGGGCACTGCCTCATAATCCCAAAAAATCATTCAAAAGATTTGTCTGACATGGAGGATGAAGATGCGGAAGCGGCTATAAAGGCGTCCAGAAAGGTTGCAAAAGCCCTGTCTTTGAGTTTAGGTTGTCAGGGATTTAACTTGGTTATGAGCAATGGCCTGGAGGCCGGCCAGGTTGTGTTTCATTCCCATATGCACATAGTTCCGAGATTCAAAGATGACGGCCTGAAAATAAAATGGCCGCACACAAAATACAAAGATGGTGAGATGAAAGAATACGCAGAGAAGATAAAAAAGTTTTTGTAGATTTTTGCTGGAAACTCATCGGTTCTAAAAAAATTCATATGATTTTATTTGAAACCAACCGGTAACCGAAAAGTTTATATAGTTGCGTAAGTTACCACTAAACAAGATGGTTAAAAAGCTAAAAAATGTTGATTTAATTGAAGAGAACCAAGCGTATCTCAAAATTCTTAACTGGTTCTTTTCATTTCCCAATATGGAGGTTAGTCTTAATGACTTATCTCAGCAGTTGAGGATATCCAAGACAACGGCAAATAAAATAGTATCCGAATTGGAGAGGAAAGGTTTTCTTAAAAAAGAGGTTTTAGGGAGAATATGGAGAATTTCATGCAACCAAAACCACCCCTACAATTTTACGAGAAAAATAGCTTATAACTTAAGTTGGGTATATGAGTCAGTTATAATAAATTTAACAAAGGAGATAGTATTAAAAGATAGAGGGATAACTCCGAGGGCAATTATTCTATTTGGCAGCTACAGGAAGGGGGATGATACTGAAAAAAGTGATATTGATATTGCAGTTGAAGTTCTTGATAATAAGGATACCCAGGTAATTCAATTAGGTGTCCTGCCCCAATTCGGATATAGAACAAAAGTGCCTATTAACCTCCATATCTTCTCAAGAAATAAAATCGACTTAAACTTATTTGCAAATATAGCGAATGGAATCGTATTGGAAGGATTTCTTGAGGTAAGGCCATGAGTATCAGATACAAGCGTCCGGACAAGAAGAACGCGCTAAGTATTGTCAGCGCTGCTGAGCGGGACATGAAATTCACTTTGACCTTAGATATAACAGAAAAATCCGGAGCAACGATAGTAAGGAACATCTATGAATCTTTTCGCATGCTTGGTGACGCTCTTCTCGTGGCAAAAGGCATAGAATCAGAAGATCATATCACGCCAATAAGGGAGCTCCTAAAGATGAAAGTCAGCACAAGCAGGCCTATAAATCTTATAGAAAACCTGAGGCAACTAAGGCACAACATTAATTATTATGGATATTCCCCCAAATTAATTGAAGTGGAGGATGTTACATCGATAGCAAGAATTTGTTTTAACCCCCTGTTAAGAGCCGTTTTAGAAAAAATCAATTCAGAATAACTTTAGCAAGATTTTTAAAAGCCCTATTATTCTTTTAACTCATGCCGAAGTAACTCAGCCTGGTACTTGTCAATTCTTAATTGGCTCGCGGGCAATAGAGTGACACTCTCATAAGGTGTCTGTCGGGAGTTCAAATTGTGGCAAGCGAGCATGCTTGCCGCATGCAAGTCTCCCCTTCGGCACTTGTTTTAAACCGCAAATTTTTAATAATCTGAAATTATTGTTCTTCAAAGGTGGTTTTATGGAAATGAACACTCAGAATTTAAAATTGAAAATCGGAGACAAGGCCCCGGATTTCAGTTTGACGGCTGTTGATGGGAAAATTTACAGGCCTGCCGATTTCAAGAGGAAAGTTTTGGTGATTGTTTTCATGTGCAATCACTGCCCCTATGTTCAGGCTTATATTGAGAGAATAAAAACAATACAAAGTGAATTTGGAATAAAGGGAGTTCAGGTTGTCGGAATCAATTCAAATGATGAAGTGAACTACCCGGATGACAGCTTTGATAAGATGGTGGAAATGAGCAAAGCCAAAAAATTAAATTTTGCATATTTGAGGGATGAAAGCCAGGCTGCTGCAGCTGCTTACGGCGCGCAATGCACCCCGGAAGCGTTCGTTTTTGACGGCGAGCGCAAGTTAAGGTATCACGGAAGGATTGATGATAATTACAAAGATGAAAAAGCAGTTAAGACCAATGACTTAAGAAATGCGGTTGATGCTGTCGTGCATGACAGAAAAGTCGGGATTGAATTGACGCCGGCAGTCGGATGCTCGATTAAGTGGAGATGAAAAAATTATTTTTCCAGATTCTTCAGGCATTCTTCATAATTATACTTTAACGCTTCATTATCCGGATTTTTCTTTAATTGCTCTTCAAGAATTTTCTTTGCGCTCTCAAAATTGCCAGTTGACATGTAAACCACGGCAAGGTTGTTTGCGGGCGAAGGATTGTCAGGATTTAATTCCATGCTCTTCCTGAAATTCTCAATAATTTTATTTTTATCATTCATCCTCATGTAGATTTTGGCTATTTCCGAAAATACAAGCTTGTAATGCGGGTCAATTTCTGCTGTCCTCTCAAAAAATTTCAGGGCATTTGGCAAATCATTCCTGCCGAGGTACATGCGTGCTGCCTGATAGTTATATCTTGCATTTTCAGGTTCTTCTTCAAGCTGTCTGAGAATAATTCTTGAATATTTTTCCGCTGTTTCTTCAATCGATTTTTCATCTTCCAGTGAGCCGAAATGATGGATTATAATATCTGATTCTTTGTATTTCAGCTTTTTCTCTTCAATTGAATCTTCAATTAATTCATGAACTTTATTTTTAAATTTTAAATTTAATTTATTTCTGAATAATCTGACTAAGAAATTAGAAATATAAAATGGATATTTTTTAACTAATTCAAAATCTGAATTATTTTTCAAGGCGCCTTCAAAGTAACTGTTTATGTAAGACCTCTGCTCAAGAGCGAATCCGGCAATATCGTTTTCTGCAGTTTCAATTAAGCTTTTTATTTTTTCTGAATCATTTTTTTCTATTATCTCATCAGCATCCAAAACTAAAAT
This sequence comes from uncultured Methanosarcinales archaeon, assembly GCA_964359525.1. GTDB lineage: Archaea > Nanobdellota > Nanobdellia > Woesearchaeales > GW2011-AR4. Next base: position 14,070 of record CAYHTH010000014.1, read on the forward strand.
CCAGTCCTTAGCTGCATGCTTTAAGCTTTCATTTCTTGCTTCAGAAAAATTATCGTTCCATTTGAAACCAAAAATTCTAGCTTTAAATTTTTTTGCTATTTCTTTCGTCTTGTCCGTGCTTCCTGTGTCTACAATTATTATTTCATCTATTAAACTCTTGATGCTATTCAGGCATTGCTCTAAGTATCTCTCTTCGTTCTTTACTATCATGCATAAGGATATAGTTTGTTTTGGCATTTTTATAAATCAGGGCAGTTTGATATAGAACCATTATTGGGGTAAGGGCAGATTAATACCGATGTGCCATTTGAAGTGTTTAGGTAAAGGGTATCTCCTCCCTCATCATTCCATATTGGAATCTTCTTCCTATAGTATAAATCTGTTGAAGTGTTGGTCCCATTGCCGGTATGGACGCTTAATTCAGCATTAAAATCTAAATTAAAAACAGGAAACGTAAAAATATGGCTATTCATTGTGGTATTATCTCTGGCAGTCCAGCCACCCATATCTACTGAGTAGTGGCATGAATTTTTAAGAGTGAAATATTCCTGACTTAAGTTATTTCCAGCAGGATCGTAATTAAAGTTCAGGACACTTATGCAGTTATCAGATATAAACTCATTTTGAGTTGTATTATTTGTTGTTATATTCAAAGTTGCATTGATGCCTAAATCTTCAGTACATATATTATCCTCGCAATTCTTATCGCATGACTTATTAAGCAACCATCTGTATCCTTCTTCGCCGCATACCATCAAATTATCATTTTCACATCTTAAAGAATTAACTTTACATATTGGCGCTGTCCTGCACGCGCTTTCGTTTTCATTGCAGCCATAAATGCAGCGCTCCAAAGAATGCCATGAGCAATTAGCTTCTTGATAAGCAGTATACCTCCCTTCAATACATTTCCATCCAGCTTCGCAAACTAATGTCAGGTTTAATAAATTTTGTATAGTTATATTTTTTTCTGATTTACTTTCGATACTTATGTCTTCAGTAAAATTATTCACATGCTCTTCATTTTCTGCTTCTCCTTTTCTTATCTCTATCGGCCTGCAATCCGATTCGTTGCTAAGCCGGCAATTTTCTCTCGCATCTTCAATCACGCTGGCGGTTATCTCAGTGTTTCCACTAATATTGCTTTGGTTTGTGTTCATAGAGCATCCGCCCAGCAGAAATAATATTCCAACAAGTAATAAAATTTTACTCATCTCTTTTTTTGCAAATATTCTCATTTAAGCCCCCAAACGCCACTGCCCGGATTTGAACCGGGAAATCCTTGCGGAAAGCGGTTTTCGAGACCGCCGCACTACCGGATTATGCGACAGTGGCAATAAAAGGGGAAACAAGGTGTATTTAAAGTTTTAGACGCATTTAATGGTCACTGCAGTCCCACATAAACCCGCAGTTCAGGCAGACAAT
>CAYHTH010000015.1:0-15338 GCA_964359525.1 uncultured Methanosarcinales archaeon
ATTTTTACTTTGCTGAATCTCAAAACTTTATCATTTAGCATATACCCTTTTTGGAATTCTTCCAAGATTGTTCCTTCTGGTTTGTCGGATTCTTCTTTCATCAAAACCTCGTGCTTGTAAGGGTCAAATTTTTCCCCATTAACATTTATCGGCTTTAATCCCTCTGACTCAAGTACCGAGTAAATCTGTGCGAAAATCATTTTCATGCCATCAATGAACTTCTGCGGCTCGCTTGTATGCTTTAAAGCCAGTTCAAAGCTGTCAATTACCGGCAAAACTTTTGCAATAATGCCGGCGTGAGCGTATTTCCCAAATTCTGTTTTTTCTTTGTCAATTCTTTTTCTGTAATTTTCAAACTCTGCCTGCAGCCTTTTCAAAGTGTCTGTCAGTTCTTCGATTGTTTTATCTTTTTGTTCCAGCTCTTTCCTGAGATTTTCAATTTTGTTATTTTTCTCATGCTTTGCAGGCTCTTTTTTCTGCTCTTCTGCTTTAGTATCTTTTTTTGCTTCCATTTTGAATCTTAGTTCTGTTGACTTTAAGTCAACGAGAAGTAGGTAATATCAACATATATATAAAGTTTTCGGCAAAAGTTTAAATATAAGGTCATTAAAGGGTACTTTATGGTATTTATAAGGCAGAGAATAACCATAGTAAACATAAGAAGACCCTCTGAGACTAATGTAAATCAGGAGCTTCAATGGCTAGGTACTTCTTTAGGGCTATTCAATTTAAGGGATAAAGACAAAAGCTGTTTTAGGGTATTTATAGAATTATTGAAGTGCGCAAAGGGAAACCGGACTCTGACAAGTGACGAGCTCGCAGCAAAACTTGACCTGTCAAGGGGCACAATAATACATCATATAAATAGATTGATGGAATCCGGGCTTGTCCTGCATGAAGGAAATAATTATACTCTTAGAGTTGATAATCTTAAGGCATTAATAGAAGAACTTGAAAAAGATTTGAAAAGAGCGCTTGATGACTTGAAAGACGTTGCAAACGAGATAGACAAGACGCTTAGGTTGTGAGTTATTAGTCTTCGTTTATTTTGCTAATGGATTGTACCCTTGAGGCATTGGATTTAATGCATCGTTCCTAAAATGCCTGAGCTGGTATCTGAAATAATCCAGATAGCCTTTGGCGCTTGCTTGGTCAAATTTTTCTAATCTTCCCATGCCACTTTGTTCATAAGCCCCTTCAATAAATGTAGTTTCAATATTTTTCTGGTCTGGCTTAGTTCTATTTGAAATTACTAATTTTCCACTTTCTGCAGAGCCTTCTACTAATATGCTTTTAACTGCCGCTGGAGTGCCTTTTTTGTACAGGTCGCATCGCACACCCCATTCACTCTCTTTTGTTTTTCCATCCCTCACAAAATAAAGTACTTCTGCGCTGTATTCATCTGTCAGTCTTACATTTTGAGTTAAGAACATCCCGTTAGAGTATATATCAACAACTCCTAAATCAACAGAACCGTCGTTGAAGGTTCCAATTAATTGCCTACTGGGAAGAGCTGCCTGCTCCAAAGGTGAGAAAGCCTTCAATGCACTTCCCCCTGCAAGTAAACCTGCAAGCCCGCCTAATGCTCTTGCAGATGAATTAATGAATTCTCTCCTGTTAACATCCATGAAAATCACCAATGCTTGATTTTCAGCAATCTTATTTAAACTTTTCTTTGCAATTTCTGATTTGTAATCACCAATTGACGACTAAAATTTAACATTCTAAAAATTATAAATCAAATTAAAATTAAATGAGCTTTTTAAATAGTAAATTATATAAACCAGTTATCCGAGAATTAGCCTATGAAAAAATTTCATCTGTTATTCTTGATGTTTCTTTTATTAATTCCGGTTTCTTTGGCAGATATCTCAATACAAACAGACCAGGATATCTATAATCTTAGGAACAATATTAAGGTATCTGCTTCCGTATTGGAGAGCAGCAATTTTGAAGGATTATTCAAACTTACCCTTGCATGCTCAAACTACAAGCTCCAATACATCACCAAGCCAATAACTCTTGAATCAAATTCACGAACTGCAGTTAGTGTTGAGGAACTTCCAGTAACCTCTTCAATGCTCGGCAACTGTACAGTAACCGGAACTTTGACAACAACCGAAGACACAATTGTCGAAGAGCAGGACTCAAATTATTTTGGAGTCACAAACCTGCTCACGGTGCTTCCAGTCAATGCAAAGATAACGGCGCTGCCGGGGGACACAATTCAAGTCGTGGCTGTTGTTAACGAAGCTTACGGCAACAATGTCCTTAAGGCTCCTACAAAAATAACGCTGGATAGTAACATTTATCCTGTTGATGCTGCTGACGGCAGGCTTAATTTTAATATTGTGGTTCCCAAGAACATAACATCAGGGCTTCACTCTATAGAAATTGATTCTTATGATTCAAAGGGAAATGCGGGCAGCAATTCAATCGAGCTTGAAATAACTGCAGTCCCAAGCTATATTAAGATTGAAATTAGTTCCGATATTTTGGCGCCAGGCTCAAAAACTACAGTTATATCCTCAATTTATGACCAGGCAGACGACTTGATAAATGACTCGCTTGAGCTTGAAATGGTTTCCCCCAAGAATGACAAAGTTTTCAAAAAGCTTGCGAACAGCAATGAAAAATTAGAATATGAATTTAGCCAGTATGCGCAGCCCGGAGTTTACAAGCTGATGGCAACTTACAAAAATCTTGTCTCGCAGGGTTCAATAACAATAGGAACAATTCGGGACGTGCAGATAAAATATGAAAATGAAAGCGTATTTCTTGAAAACATAGGAAATGTCCCGTTTATTGATGAATTGACTTTTGTGCTCCAAAATGAACTGAAAAAATATCTTGTGACAAAAAAAATCAGCATAGAGCCTGGAAAAGTTTTGTCAATTGACCTGTCGAAAGAAGTGCCTGAAGGGGTTTACAATATTTTTGTCCCGCTTAAGAAAGACGTTGAAGCGATTAAGCAGGCAATCAATCAAACCACACAGGATTTAAACAGTTTTACTGACGGAAACATCACAATACAAAGAATTTTGGCAGACAGCGCTTTGATTCACGACAACAGACCAGTCTACAAAAAAATTGCAGCAGGCATTTCTTCAATCAGCACCCATCTGATAGGCAGCGATGGAGCAATAACAAAAGTTCCCTGGCTGGCTCCTTCGGTATTAGTTTCTATACTCTTAATTCTCCTTGCAAGGTACGGGAGAAAGCCTATTGTAAACGTTTATAGAAAAATAAAAGGCAAAAAAGAGGACAACAAAGAAAATACGATTAAAGAACACTAAACATTTCTTTTTTCTCTTTCTTCGTCCATTATCTGAGTTTCACCTAAAGTCTCATCGAGCAAGTCCTGTGCTGATTTCATTAATCCAACAGCGCCCTCTTTAGAGCAGTAGGGGCATCTCGCAACCATCTTGCTGTTTTTGAACTTGTAGCCACACGAGCGGCATTCTAAATCTATCATAACTACTTTTTAGTAGAAGATGTATATAAATTTTTGTTTTTTATTGCAGCATAAACCAAAAAATAAATTTGAAACTAATCTGCAAATAAAATATAAAAAAGAAAAAATAATTTAGTTTCCCTGCCTGTCATGCGCTCTTAGGCTTGGCCTTACTTTCTCTGCGCCTTTTCCTTTGTGCATTAATCCTCTTCCTTTTCTGCCGGCGCTTGTCAGGCCTCTCTCTGAACGCCCTTTTTGATTCATTATCCAGCTTATGCGCGGGTCTGATATTATTGATGGGTTATATCTGTCAACTAAAATCACTTCATACCAAAAATGCAGTCCATCCTGCCCTACCCAATAGCTGTTAAGAACTTCACAATTAGTAAATTTATCCGCTGCACGATTTTCAGCAACCTGCTGATAATTCATTGTCAGATCAATCCTTCGGCTCATCGCTTTTGGCCTTCTGGGATGCCTTATCTGAGGCTTTAATCTTCCTCCTCTATTCACTCTTTGCCTTACTATAACATAACCGGGCTTTGCTTTGTATCCCAAAGAACGTGCTCTGTCCAGCCTTGTAGGCCTTTCAATTCTAACAGTCACGGGCTCTTTTCGCCATAGAATAAGTCTCTGCTGCCATAAATGCCCAAGCCCTTCTTTCGGCTTTTTCCAGGCATCCCTAATATATTTGTACATTCCCATTTTAAGCTTCCGTTATTTAATTTTGAAACGAGATTCAGGCAAGCTGTGCCTACATTTCTCAATGATTTGGAAAATTTGAGCATTTAAAAATGTATTGGAAAAAATTTCTGAAATTAAACCAAACATTTTAATATTTCAGAATAATTCTTTGCACTATGCCAATCGACAATTCAAATATGCTAAAAGTTATTGAAGATTTTCCTCATCAGTGCAGGACTGCTTTATCTTTGCCGAAAGGAATTACTGTTTCTGGAAAAGTTGATAAAATTATTGTAGCAGGCATGGGCGGCTCTGCTGTCGGTGGGGATTTATTAAAATTATATCTTCACGATTTGAAAATTCCAATTATTACAGTTAGGGATTACAAACTGCCGAATTTTGTCGATGAAAACACTTTAGTTTTTGTTGTTTCATATTCCGGCAACACGGAAGAAACATTGTCAGCTTTTGAGGACGCAACTAAAAGAAAAGCAAAGATTGTTGCAGTCACAAGCGGCGGAAAATTAGCCGAATTAGCTAAAAAAGTAATAAAGATTCCTTCCGGACTGCAACCGAGAGCGGCTTTAGGATATATTTTCTTTCCCGTTCTTGGAGTTTTAGTCAATTCAGGCATTGCAAAGGAGAATTCAGGCGACGTCAAGGAAATGCTGGATATTTTGTCAAATACAAACGATTTCAAATCTTTCGGGGAAAAGCTTGCAAAGCAGATTGGAAACAGAACTCCATTGATTTATGCTTCTGAGCAATTTAGCGCGGTCGCTTACAGGTGGAAAACACAATTCAACGAGAACAGCAAAGTTGCTGCGTTTACACATAATTTTTCAGAATTAAACCATAATGAAATAGTCGGCTATCAGACAATGAGCAGGGAAAAATTCATTTCAATATTTTTAAGGGATAATTTTGACAATGACAGAATAAAGAAGAGAATGGACATAACGAAAGAGATTATTTCCCAGAAAGTTGATGTTGTTGAGATTTTCACAAAAGGAAGCTCACTTCTTTCAAGATTATTCTCGGCATTGTATTACGCAGATTTTGCTTCTTATTATTTGGCACTGCAGAATAAAATAGACCCGACGCCGGTTCATGTAATTGAAAGTTTGAAAAAGAAGTTGAGTGAATAATCTCAAGAAACTCATCTAAGCACTTTGATAGTACAAACCTAATTGTCTACAATCATGACTTCTGTTTATATCTTCTTCCTTGAAAACAGCGTATCCTGAAGTATTTATTACTGCAACTAAATTTCCTTCCTGCTTTATAGCTACACCTAGAATGCGTGGACGATTAGCCGCTGTTAGGGCTATGGCCCCCAGTCTTCCGTATATATCCTGCGGAGTAAATATCGTTCCATCTGGAATTAGTACACTATTTCGTCTTATCATAACTAATTAAGTAGTATATGTTACTATTTAAATGTTTTGTAATTATGGTACCTTCTTAGTAGTAACTATATTTAATCATTTGAACTTTTCTTCAACAAACTTTTAAATAACTAGAAACATTACTTCGAAATATGTTCCTGAAATCAATCAGATTGAATAACATAAGAAGCTATGAAGTTCAGACTGTTAATTTTCCTTTAGGCTCTGTTCTGCTTGCCGGCGATATTGGAAGCGGAAAGTCCAGCATTCTTCTTGCAATTGAATTTGCATTGTTTGGCGCAAAGAAAGGCGAGCTGCCGGCTTACACTTTGCTGAGGCACGGAAAAAAAGAAGGAAGCGTTGAACTGCACCTGCAGATTGAAAACAAAGAGGTTATCATAAAGAGAACTTTGAAAAGAAGCAACGACGACATAAAACAGGAAGCAGGGTATGTAATAATCAACGGAGTTAAAAAAGACGCAACATCTGAGGAACTAAGGGCCATTTCACTTGATTTGCTCGGCTATCCAAAAGACCTGCTAAAGAAAAGCAAGGACCTGGTTTACAGGTACACGGTCTATACGCCGCAGGAAGAGATGAGGCAGATTCTTTACGAGAGCAAAGAAGCGCGTTTGGACACTTTAAGGAAAGTTTTTAACATTGACAAGTACAAGAGAATAAAAGAAAATTCAAAAATCATCATCAGCGCACTGAGGGAAAAGAAAAGGCATCTTGAAGGATTTGTAATTGATTTGGATTACAAGAAAAAAGATTTGGAAGAAAGAAAAAAAGAAATAATTGAATTGGACAGCAGAATAACTGACTTAAATCCGAAAATAGAGGAGCTCAAGAAAATAATTTCTGAAAAGAAAAAATCTATTGAATACTTAGAGAGCGATATAAGAGAACTTACTTCTGCAAGAAAAGGATTAAGCGTCACAGAATCCAATCTCAAAATCAGGATTGAGCAGAACAACAGGCTGAACGAGGAAATAAAAAAACTTGAAAATCAAACCGAAGATTTAAAAAAAGAACTGGAAGGAAAAGGATTGGAAGACCTGAAATCAATCTCAAAAAAAATTGACGAGAAGGAAAAAGAAATAAGCCAGACAGATTTGGATTACAGAAATATGGCAAGGCAGGCCAGGGAATTGGAGGTAAGGATGGAGCATTGCAATGAAACAATGCGCAAAATACAGTCCCTTGATTTATGCCCGGTATGCGAGCAAAAAGTTGACGAAGAGCATAAGCATGAAATAAATTCAAGAGAAAATGAAAAATGCAGCCATTACCTGGATGAAATCAAAAAAATAAAAGATGAGGAGTCAAAGCTTGAGAAAATAAAAATTGAGCTAAAAAAAGAGATTGACTATCTTGTAAAAGAGCAGAACCATCTCAATATTACAAAAATAAAATTTGAGAATCTGAAGGAAAAAGAAAATTCAAAGCATGAAAAATCCGGATTAAAAGAAAAAATAAAGAAAGAAATTGGAATGCTAAATGCAAGAAAAATCGAGCTTGGCGCTAAAATAGAAAAATATTCGCAGACAGAAGAAAAATACAATGCAGTCAGGAAAGAAATTGACGGGCTGCTTCCGCAGGAAAGATTTCTTGAAATAGAAAAGGGCAAGTGCGAAAGCGCAAAAGAATCTATGAAAAGATTTATAGCAGCTATTGAAAAAGAAATTTCCGAAAAGCAGAAAGCAAAAGAAAAGCTTGCTTACCTTGCCCAATTGATAAACTGGATAGACGAGTTTTTTGTGAATTTGATGTCGACAATGGAAAAGCACGTGATGGTGAACATTCATTCGCAGTTTAATGAGCTGTTTAAGAAATGGTTTGATATTTTGATGGAAGATGAAACCATAAATGTAAGAGTTGATGAGGAATTTACTCCGGTTATCGAGCAGAATGGCTATGAAACATATGTTGAAAATCTGAGCGGCGGAGAAAAAACTTCGGTTGCGCTTTCTTACAGGCTTGCTCTTAATAAAGTTATCAATGACATAATTGTCGGAATAAAAACTAAAGACATCATAATTCTTGACGAGCCGACTGACGGATTCAGCACGGAACAGCTTGACAAAGTGAGGGACGTTCTTGAACAATTAAATATGAATCAAGTGATAATTGTTTCCCATGAATCAAAGATTGAGAGCTTCGTGCAGAACGTGATAAGGATAGAAAAGCACGAGCATGTAAGTGTTTTGGTTTGATTGGAAAAATTCAATTTCTTCACCGAAAGCTTTAAAAACCCCATAATACCCAAATTTATTCATTATGGCATATGTTGGGGGTAATCAGAGGAGTCTAGAAACCATAAAGAGAGAAGACATGAATAGAGTTTGCTCTGACTGCGGGAGTACAGACATAGACTACGCCAATGAGGAGTTTTACTGCAAGAAATGCGGTCTTGTCCTTGATTAATTTTTTATTCACTTTGAATTTTTAGTTCTTAATTTTCAATAAATATCATTACTTACACGCTACGATAAATCTATTTAATTAAACTTAGATTCCCCACAATCCCTTCACTCCAGAAAATATCATTTCTATCGACACAGCAGTTAGAAACAATCCCAGAATTCGTGAACTTATATTAATCAGATTAGCGTTTGCTTTTGGAACAACATAAGCGAAACTGATGAAGACAACTCCGACTAAAATAAATGCCGGAATTAAATTTGCAGCAACGGCAAACTGCCCCAGCTCATAAGCCTTGATAGTTATATATGATATTGTTGCTGGCCCGGTTAACATCGGAGTTGCGATGATTGAAATCAGGCTGTGGACACCTTCCACATTTACAATTTCTTTTTCCTTTGGCCTTATTGTGTCAAGCCCAAGCAGCAGAAGAACTATTCCGCCAGCAACCCTGAATGAATTAAGTGTTATTCCAAAAAAACTGAAGAGATAAGGGCCTACAAAAGTTATTAACAGTGCAATTACAAAAGCAGTCAGCACAGAGAATACAGCTATTCTTTTTACATCCAGTTTCTTCCTGTACGCTGCCATCAAAAAAGGGAATGACGAAAGAGGATTGAGAAGGACGAAAATCTGAATTATAAGCGCGTAGTTAAGCATTGCCCATTCCATGCAGTAATTAATCTTAAAGGTTATTTATAAGATTTGCCTTTTTGATAAGTTATTTAGATAATAATAATCTATTTCAATAAAAAATATATGGCTTCTTTAAATCAATTTTATTTTCCGTGCTCTATAATCTTCCTCATCCTGTTCACAAAATCTTCTGCAGTTTTGTAGTAATGGTCAAATTCTTCTCCTTTGATTTCAGCAAGCTCGCGGTGAGTCACCATCTTCATCAGTTTGTAGAAATTCCTCATTATGATTACGTACTTGTGCTCGAGCATTTTTTTTCTTACAAGTTTTTCTTCCATCAGGTCAGCAACATGCTCAGGTGTTGTAGGGATTTCTCCCACTTTCATAAGCGCAGCATGCGCAGAGTCAATCACTGCCCAATATAAATCAAGCACTCCCTGAAGTAAATGCCATTTTGAATTATGCAGTGTGTTTGGTGCTCTTGAGTAATAAGTCCAGATGCTTTCCTGTGTTGGCCTGATTCTTCCTTTTTTCAAAAGCATCTGCATCGGGTCAAAAAATCCTGAGTCAATTAATGCAACTCCGTCTCTTAAAAGATTAATCGCAACCGGATCGCCGTTTCGCATATATTCCCAGAATGCAGTAAATCGCATTGTTGTGATGTGCAATTTTGTTGAAACCCTAACAATTGATTGCTGCACAATTAATCTGTATGCCTCGACAACTTCCGGCGACATGTTCATCATCAGGTCGTCTATAACCACTAAAAGGTCTATATCTCCGGTAGGCCCTTTTGTTTTTCTTGCGGCAGAGCCGAAAAGAACAACCGCTCTTATGAATCCTCCGAGCTCCTTATAAATTTCACCGGCAAACCTGTAAGCAGTGTCTATATCCTCCTTGTAATAGCGCTCAAGGTTAGGATGCTCTTTTTTAGGAATATCAAATTTCATTTAAACCCCTTTTTGCAGATTCTAAACTATTAATTAAGATAATTATTGTTAGTTCTTTAAAAGGTTTTGTTGTTGTTTATTAATGGTGACAGAAAGATTTAAAATTATATATCCCTACTAAAAAATATAAGCACTAATTAAATCCAACAAAAAGAAATAAAAATATTTTATTCGTACTCAGCTACTTCTTCTACGCCAGCTGTCTTCTTGCTTTCTTCTTTCGCAGAAGCCTTAGGACCTCTATATATATAGGCAAAACTTGGCACGGCTGCAATCCAGTTCTCTCCAAAGCCGGCAATGTCTCCTTCTACCGCATCGCATGTCTTTTTCAATTTGTTAATTGCCCTTTTCAATTCAACTAAATCTTTATCCTTAAGAGGCTTAATATTCACGAGCGCCAGCGTGTGGCCTTCCCTTAATGCGTCAAGAATTGGCTTGATGTCTTCGAACTCTTCGATTACAAAAGGCCTTACCATTAATTTTGATTTTGTGTCGTGCGGAGTATCATTTCCAAGCTCTACATATCCCTGGCTGGAATCCTCAAACATGTCAGCACTAGAACCACTTCCCAACTTCTCTTTAATCTTGTTGAAAAATCCCATTAAAATCACCTTTATTTTATTTCTATTTTTTAACTGAATTTTTTATTAAGCCATCATCTATTTAAATGTTTCTATTCTCAAGAGTAGTGAAAGTAAAAGATGATTTATGATTTTAAATTATATGCTCAAGGCATACCCCTTTAGTGTTTTTAAAATAATATTAATCAGCCAAATAAGCCTCAACAAACATTTCAATTACCAAAAGCTTTTTAAAACACCTCTTCCTCCGGAAAGCTATGGTTCAAAGAATGGGCGGTATCAGGAGAAAGACTAGATACAAATTCACTAAGGAAGTAAGGCGCAGAGGCAAAATCAGCATCACCAGATACTTTCAGAGTTTCAATGTAGGTGATAAAGTTTATCTTCACGTAGAGCCTGCTGTCCAGAAAGGTATGTACCACCCCCGTTTCATGGGTAAAGGGGGAATCATAGCGGGCAAGAGAGGAAGATGCTACACAGTTACTATTAATGACAGGGGAAAGCAAAAGGAATTGATTGTTCATCCCGTTCATCTAAAGAGGGTCTAAAAATGTCTGACATGCAGATTATTTCTGAAACGCCTGTGAATATGTATCAGCTTAAGAGAGAGCTGGAGAAAATAAAGAAAAGAGACAACGAGCTTAATTTCAGGGCCAACAGGACAGAAGAATACCTTCACCAAGTTCTTACACTTAAAAACACTGATGAGCTATTCGATAAAATAATGAAGTTAAACATTCCAAGATTAAAAGAGCAGCACGTTCACAAGATAATTGACATTGCCCCGACAACAATGAATGAATTAAAAATTATTTTGCAGAGCTACACTATCACAGTCAACAACGATGCAATGAAAAAGATTGTTGACACACTTAATGATTTCTTAAAGGATTGATTATAGGGAAATTTGAACAATCTTTGTTATTAATAATTGGTTAGTCAATATAAGAATTTATTACAAACTCCTTCCATCGTAATCTTTATATACACAAAACTTTCTTTTACATAAATATGAGGGTGGTAATAGAGAAAAATCATTTGAAGTTACATAACAGCCTAGTCAAAGAAATAAATTTATTATCAGGAAATTTCAGCAGCAGAAATTATTCAAAAATAAATAATGTTGACAGCCTGTTAGTAAAAAAAGACATTTCGATAGAAAAAAAGAAAAATATTTTGATGAACGAGCTGCACAAAATTATTACAGCAGCATTTTCAATCAACAGGAAAAAATTCCAAAATAAAGATTTAAAATCATTGGGAAAAAGACTGGATTCAGCAAGAAAAATAATTTCGAAGTTAAGGGACATAAATTATTACCTTGAGACAATATTTTTGCAGGAACTGAAGCTTTCAAGAGTAAAAATCAAGGACAGATCATCGATATCAAAAAAACAGGACGGCCTTGCAAAAGATGAGCTGCAGAAGCTTGAGCACATGGCCTACAAGCTGATTGAAGAGGCAGTGATTGTTGACAAAAAATTATTAAGTGAATATTCAAAAAAAGAAGAGATTATAGCGGAGAAAGAAAAATCAGAACTGAAAAATCTTGAAACGGTGCTGAGAAAGGAAACAATCCTGCTGGAGCATCTTGAAGCAAAGATTCCGCCGTCAAAAATGGCAGGAATGTATCTGATTCAGGACCCGATATTTTCGCATTGGGTTGCGAGAGTGTTTGCACTGCTGCTTTATCTTGAGCATATGTACTCAAGCGAAAAGCTGATTTTCAGTCAGCTGAAGAAAAATAAGGCAGTAAAATCAGGAATCAGCAGGAAAATATTCCAAATCATCAAAGAAAAGGCAAAACTGCTCAAAATAATGGATGAAAAGGCAGTTTCAATGAAAAGATTTAATACCTCTGCCGACTTCAAGAAAGAATTGCACAATTTAACAAGCGCAATTAGATTATGATGGAACAAGAAAAATCAGACAGGACAAAGGAAGAGACTGCAATTGTGCTGGATTTCCTGCCAAACGGCTATCCTTATGATGAAAGGCCGATGTACATGAAGACTCCGATAGCGCAGGCTTTGGGAAAAGAGCGCTTCATACTTCTGGAGCTTGTGCCAAAGAAAGGAATCCACCTCACTCCGTTTGAAAATGTTTACATTGGAGATGGGAAAAGGGACAAGATACATCACATAATTGGCAAAATCAGCGTAGATAAGTTAACTGCAACTGCCAAATCAGAACTTGAATACGTGATAAAGGACATCATAACGAAAGACGAAAAGAAATTCATAGAGTTTTTCAACATAGCCCAGCCGTTAAGCACAAGAATGCACCAGCTGGAGCTTTTGCCGGGACTTGGAAAGAAGCACATGTGGCAGATATTGGAATCAAGGGATGAAAAACCGTTCGAGAGCTTTGTTGACTTAAAGAGCAGGGTTAAGCTGTTGCCGGATCCTGAGAAAGCGGTGCAGAGAAGGATTTCGCAGGAGCTGGAAGGCAAAGAGAAACACAGGCTTTTTGTTGATATCTAAGTAAAATGCATTCTATTAATCAAATAAGGATGGGCAGTATTAGCACCTCTGAAGCCGAGCTTAGAGACATTCTCAAGGCTTGGGTTGCAGTCTCGATAGCTTTTGGAATCATCCTTAGCACCTCAATCTTGGATTTTTATTCCAAATTTGTTATAGCTTCGCTGACTGTAGGCATAGGATTTCTTTTTCACGAGCTGGGGCACAAGATTGTGGCCCAAAGATACGGCTGTTTTGCCGAATTCAGGTCGTTTGACAAAATGCTGCTGCTTGCAATCGGGATGTCCTTTTTTGGATTTGTTTTTGCAGCTCCGGGCGCTGTAATGATTTCCGGCAGGGTAAGCAACTCAAGAAACGGCAAAATTTCTGCTGCAGGGCCATTGGTAAATATCATCTTAGCACTGATTTTCCTGGGATTAAGCTTTCTTGTGCTGCCAAAACTATTTAAAGAAGTATCATTTTATGGTTTTGTAATAAATTCATGGCTTGCTTTGTTCAATATGATTCCGTTTGGCATGTTTGACGGTTCCAAAATCCTGAGATGGAACAAATTTGTTTATGGATTGATTGTCGGAGCATCGGTTTTGCTGATGCTGGTAAATAATTTTATGAAATTTACAGTGTAAAATGGAACACCACCATGCTGAAAAGTGCCCGCAATGCGGCAGAAGCCTGACTCCTGACGAGATTTACTGCTATTTCTGCGAGCTTGACTTGTCAAAGCTCAGGAAGTTCCAGGAAAAAACCCAGGGAAAGCACTCAAAAGGCAGCCACCACTGAAAAAATTTGACAGATTCTTGGCGAACTTTAGTTTATTTTTAAATTAAATCACAAAAAATTTTCAAAAAGCCGTAAAAACTATTTTTTAAGCAAAAAAATTATTTTTTTTCAGAAAAATTTTAAAAAACACGAAAAAATTTTCTCGACGAGAAATTTTTGGAACAAATTTTCCGGACAAAAAACAGCGAAAATCCGGTATTTTTTCCAAAGAATCATCGTCGAAAAAACAAAAAAATAAAAAGATTTAAATACTAGTTTTATAATATTTTAAAAAATAAAATCGAAGTTTTTACAGAGAAAAACAAAAATGAGCGAATTTGGTTTGCACGTTACAATTGACGCATCAAGGTGCGATAAGAGGAAATTGGGATCGTATTCTTTGGTGTATGATGTTCTGAACAACTTGCCGGCTAAAATAGGCATGACAAAGATGACTTTGCCCTATGTGGCAAAGTGGCTGGATAAATTTGCGAATGGCACTCCAGGAATGTCGGGTTTTGTCATGATCGCCGAAAGCCACATCAGCATACACACTTTCCCTGATCAGGATTATGTGTTCATGGACATCTTCTCATGCAGGGAGTTTGAGACGGAGAAAGCAATTAAGTACCTGCTTGGAGCTTTTGATGCCAAAAAGCACGAAGTCAGAATCCAGAAGAGGGGTCTTGATTTCCCGTCAAAGGAGCCCAAGGTGCAGAATATACTGGTTTCACATTAGATTTCTTGGGAAAACTTTTGTTTTGATTTATCCCGCTTATGGGCTTGAATGTGAATTAGAACCTTAAATTCATAAGGGAGGGAATTTTAACTAAATTGGTTTGCATTGCTAAACTCATTACGGAGGGAACAACTGCTTGCACTAAAAGTTAAGTTGATAGCCCTTCAGCTACCCATATAGGTGGAACAAAATCGTGCTCGATAAACAAAACACAGCGAGAAGGTGTGGGAACTATCTGGAGTACGTCAAGAGCAAGAAGCAATGTTCCCCTTATGAAAATCAAAAAACTAAAATCAAAGTTTCAAATCCAAAATGCTAAATCAAAAACTTAAAATTGGGATGGTGCAGGCAAAAGTAAGCGGCAATATAGATTTAAATCTGGACAAAACAGCAAAATTTGTCGCTCAGGCAGCCAAAAAAGGAGCTTCGATTGTCTGTTTGCAGGAGCTTTTTGCCATGAAATATTTCTGCCAGAATGAAAAAAAAGAACTTTTTGAGCTTGCTGAAGTCATTCCGGGCAAAGTTTCAAAATTTTTGGCTGAAACTGCCAGGCAAAATAAAGTTACACTTGTCGGAGGCTCGCTTTTCGAGAAAGGAGAAGAAGGAAAATACTATAATACTTCCTTAATTTTTGATGAGAACGGCAAACTGAGGGCAAAGTACCGCAAGATTCACATCCCTCACGATCCAAAATACTATGAGCAGTTCTATTTTTCTTCCGGAGATGCTGGATACGTGCAGGCAGACTTGCACGGAACTAAGATTGCACCTTTAATTTGTTATGACCAATGGTTTCCGGAAGCAGCAAGGATCAATGCTTTGAAAGGCGCTCAGATTATTTTTTATCCCACAGCAATTGGATTTACTAAGGACATGAAGAAACTCGAGCCGTTTTCAGCCCAAAGATGGGAAAATGCAATGTGCGGCCATGCTTCAATGAACGGAATTTATGTTGTTGCTGTCAATCGTGTTGGAAAAGAAGAGGATATTGACTTCTGGGGCGGCTCTTTTGTTGCAGACCCATTTGGGGAAGTTGTAAAAAGAGCAAGCAGCAGGGAAGAAGAAGTTCTGGTTGTAGAAATTGACTTGAGTAAAATATTAAGCTCGCAGGAAGGCTGGGGCTTTTTGAAAAACAGAAGGCCGATGAGCTACAGGGATTTGACGGAGATTTGAGGATAATCTTTATTAATAAACATTTATTCTTATTTTATATGACTCAAACTCCAAAATCTTTGGGCTTTAG